>CAINWE010000175.1 GCA_903854365.1 Oligoflexia bacterium | reverse complement strand
CCGCCTCAGGCGCGTGTGTCACGGACGAGGGTCGCACGTAGGTTAACCAACGAACTGTGATTCAATTTATATTCAACGTTGCAGTCTTCGCTTTTGTGTTGTATAACTACGAAAACAAATCGAACATCAAGTCGAATCCGTCTCCCCTCGCTCCTCTCCCCTCTCCCCTAAACCCAAACCTTAAAACTTCAACCCTGAAACCTTCTCCTACAGCCTAATTCTATCAAACCTTGACCCGAAACCCTAAAACCGTATACCCTAACCTTCAACCCTAAAGCCCTATACCCTAACCTTCATCACTAAACCTTAAAGGCTTCGGGCTCAAAGTCCGCCTCTGGCGCGTACATTGCCGTCCACAAACCAATAATTAGCAATGGCAGATGCAATGGAAACCTTGGAACCTGATGATCTACTATATTTCGAAAAATTGATGCGTGAACATTTGCATGGTACCTTGAGAGGTCTATGCAGACAGCGAAGGTTTTTTTTCTGCTACACAACTGATGTCGACCAATTGGACAGATGGACTGAGTGGGAGAAATTCTTTGCGGCAATTATCATAGAGAAACCCATGATCAACAAGTCCGTCATGTGGCAATGCTTCCGCAAGTTCTATCAAGAATATCAATTTGATATGCGCAATGTCAAGGTTGATGGGTTTGCTTGCAAGCAGCTTATGATAGCATTGTTGATAAAGAAAAGGGTTTGCAAAAACGCCTGCAGACAGCCACAAGTAGTGCAAAGGCTGTTGAAGAAGCTCTCAGAGGACGCTTTGCCGCCGCCCAAGGCAGGGCGACCTAAGGCAAAAGCAAAGCCAGGGCGAGCAAGCTCCAGCACCGATTTGCAGGAATCACTATCTGAAAACGTTCTCATTCGAGGCACGAGCCTACCAGGCTCATAAAAAGCCCCCGCCTCCCACAAACTGCAGCGTTGCTTTGAATCAAACATGCCTCCCGAAATAGCGACCCCCTCTCGAAGCACTTCATACCAATGAGCCGTGCGTAGGATCATTTCTGGATCCACTTCAATGTCATCATCCATCAGCAACGTATGGGATAGTTGTGGACGCTGAGCGACTTCTCTCATCCCTCGACCAAATCCCCCTGATCCCCCGATATTCGGCTGACGAATCAAATGAATCTCTGAGGGAAACTGAGAGGCTTCGATCGTAGCGCCATGATCAATGATAAAAACCTGAGCGTTGGCGAGGCCTGGCAAAGCTCGTTCAATATTTTTAACGGTTTTCTTTAGATACTCTTCTCTTTTGAAAGTGCAAACCACAATTCCAAGCTGCACTTCTCGGACTTTACATTCTGCACTCACACACCAGTCCGCGCCAAAAATCGCAGCATCTATACTCTTCGCCTCGAGCGAAAAGGAGAGAAGTCCGGCAGTCATCCGACCCATTCTGTATGGAATCGTAAACTCCACGTCATTCCTATTTTCAAAAACCAAAAGCTGATCAACCAAAAGCTGATCAGGTCCCAATCCCGAAACCGACCGAAACAGCTTGATCTGAAACCGACCCCGCCCGCGAACACGTAAAAGGGTCGACTCAGGTGCGCGGGCCAAGTGCTGAAGATGGCTCTCTGGAAACGCGTTAAAAAACGTCTTAAAATGAGCCCGAGCCCCTTCGCAAAACTCGAGCGATGGTTCTCTGTCCGACGAGAGATTAACTTTTACTCCCTCAGCGTGAAAGTAGAGGGGGCGACTCTCCAAATCACTTTGAAAAATAATCCGATGTAAACTGAGACTCTGTGGCCTTGTATGCATTTCGTACCCACCCATATCTTTCTCCTTTTTTTAGCGCTCTCTCAGTCTGGCTCGATCGATTTCACATCCTCCCACAAACCATTCTCTCAAAAGAATACTTGCCGGGTAGAAATCGAGGCGCGCCAAGTAACAAACTACTTGTTTCGTCAGCTTGGCCACTAGAACAAAACGCCCTAAAAAAGGCGCAAATTTCTTAAAAAATCGAATTCGATTCCTGAGACCGTAAAGATGCTTCCAATTCCCTTGAGGGACGCTAAACAAAACATCTTTGTGAAGGATAACCGCGTCCGGGATCAAACGCCCCGGACCACAAGCGCGATTAATTCGATAAGTATAATCCGTATCGTCAAACCAAATAAAATAACTCGGATCGGGTAAACCGACTCGATTCATAGCCACCGCCGATATCAACACACCGACAAAAGCATTCGCCTCTAGCGATTGACTCAACGAAGCGGATTTCACTGGAATATCCTTGATCCTCAAGAGATCAATTTTAGCTTTATGATGCCAGAGTTCATCCTGACGACTATCGTAATGAACAATTCTTGGAGCAAGAAAACTAGTACACCCACCCCGAGCCCCCTGGAGCAAAGTCTCTAAACAAGTCGACTCCGGCTGAGCGTCATCATCCATCAACCAAAGCCAGTCCGCAGTGACCTCGCGAGCCCTTTTTACGCCTTCATAAAACCCACCTGCTCCGCCAGTGTTCGTTGCAAGCCTCCGGTACTCCAAGCGAAACGAGGGTGTAGCCCATTTCCTCACAGCGGCTTCAGTCCCATCAGTAGATGCATTGTCAACTACAATCACAGTACTCAACGGATAAGACTGCCCCGCCAATGCCTGAAGACACTCCAGTAGAAGGTCTTTCCTGTTAAAAGTTACGACAATGGCAGCAACTGCCGTTTGAGTGGACATTTTCAACTCCCCTTCTGAGCTCCGATGGACCCAGCATCGAACAACAGAACCCGAAAAGCAAGAACGCCGACCCAGAAGTGGCTCCAGCGCTAGACATTTCCTGAGCGACAGACTAAAAAACAACGATGTTACTCGTTACCGGGGGCGCTGGATTCATTGGCAGTAATTTCGTTCTCGATTGGCTCGCTCAAAGCAATGAGCCCATTGTCAACCTCGATCGACTCACCTACGCGGGCAATCTCGCCCACCTCAAGCCCCTGACAGAAGACGCACGCCATAGGTTTGTTCAGGGAGATGTTGGCAATCGCGAGCTAGTGACTCAACTTCTCAAGCAGTATCGACCCCGAGCCGTCATCCACTTTGCAGCCGAAAGCCATGTCGATCGCTCCATCCATCGGTCGCTTCAAGGTCCGGAAGCGTTCATTCAAACGAACGTCGTCGGCACCTTTCATTTATTAGAGTCCGTACTCAACTATTGGCACGGCTTGATCCCGACAGAAAAATCAACCTTCCGCTTCCTTCAAATCAGCACAGATGAAGTCTATGGAACCCTTTCCGCAGACTCCCCTCCCTTCACCGAAAACCACAGCTACGAGCCCAATAATCCTTATAGTGCCAGCAAAGCAGCCGCAGATCATTTGGTGCGAGCTTGGCATCACACCTACGGCCTTCCGGTACTCACCACCCGGTCCGGCAACAACTACGGCCCGCATCAATTTCCTGAAAAGCTCATCCCACTGCTCATCACCCGAGCTCTTGCGCAAGCCAATCTGCCCATCTACGGAGACGGCCTCCAGGTAAGAGATTGGCTCTACGTGGGAGATCACTGCAGTGCGATTCGGCGGGTGCTTGAGAGTGGGCAACCGGGTGAAGTCTACAATATTGGAGGCTATCACCAGAAGACCAATCTCGAGATCGCTCGCCTCATTTGTGAAAAACTCGATATTCTCGTCCCTAAAAATACTGGGAAAAGCTACTTAACCCAAATCAGACACGTCGAGGATCGCCCGGGTCATGACCGTCGCTACGCTGTTGACGGAACAAAGATTAAAAACGACTTCGGATGGACTCCATCTGAAACCTTTGAAACTGGCATCCTCAAAACTCTCCACTGGTACTTGAAGCACCAAATTTAAACCGCAGGTCCATCGAGACACGCCTCTCTCCTGCACCTAAGAATTTTAACTATTCCGATAAATAATGATAAAAAATGATGAATTCAAACCATTACCCATGAGTCAGGCTGAATTCATTCCTGACTTTTTTATTTCTAGACTCAGCAGAATGGGAAGTTTATAATCATTATTAAAATAATGATTTAAACCTTTTTTACGGAGATCAATCAAATGAAATTCAGCCAAGCTGTCACGGAGACTTTCGAACAACTCGTTTCTACCGCCAAAGGAACCTCAACCGAGTGGATGAAGTTCGCTTTAGAAAATCCATTGACTCAAGAAGTGAAAAGTCGCTACCCAGAATCTCTAAAAAAAGGCGCCGAATTCGTCGACGTCCGAACCTCTCAGCTTCTTAAAATCCTTAAAGGCTCTAGACGGAGTTCGACCGGCACAGAAGCAGAAACCGGCTCAACATGAATCTAACCTTGCCTTTCAGGGTGCCCCCGGAAGTCGTTCGGGGGCTTCTGATCACTCTCGCGATCGCGTGGGGGATGCCGCTTACTCTTGAGCCATCTGCGCTGGGCGCTGATCTGTTCAATAACGCGATGAAAGAATTGAACCTGGAATCCATAGACGACACGGCCCCCAACTTTTCATTGCAGAGCTCTTCTGGCCAAAGCTCCTCCGGCGAAGTCATCGAATTCTCAAAAATGGTGGGTAAACCCATCCTACTTCACTTCTGGGCCACTTGGTGCGAACCGTGTGTCCAGGAACTTCCCCTCATTCAGGAGATGGCCCAGTCAAAACTGAAAGACAAAGCTACCCTCATCAGTGTCGCCATTGATCCGCCCACTCAGAAGCAACAGGTCAACGATTTCCTAAAAAAAATCAAGTTCACCCTGCCGGTCTGGATCGCACAGGGCGACCATAAAATCGATCCCTACACGTATGGAGGCATCCCGGCTACCTATTTTATTCTACCGTCAGGCAAACTCTCCGCACGTGCGATTGGTCCTCGAGAATGGAAGTCGACTAGGTTTCCTCTCGAAGATTTACTAAGCGCACTCTTCAAAACTCATTAGCACGGTAAGGTATTACTCTTTGCAAAGTACAAAAAAAGCCCCAACGCCTGCACGCTGGGGCGCCGTTCACACACAACAATGGAACTATAGCAAATAGGTGAAAGAAAAATTCATTTTGTAGTTTTCTGCCGGGTCGGTGTCAAAATTAGAATCAAAATTCATCAGATGATAGAACGCTTTTGAAAATCCCAGATTAATGACTGTATCCGCGCTCGTTGTCGCGTAAATTCCCAAGTTCCAAAACAAACTAGTCCCTCCAGTCGATCCGTTCACAGCAGCAGTTTGATAGTTACCGTTTTGATCAAACGCCCCTTTTTCTTTTCCGATCGACTCTCCCGCCAGACCAGCGTAGACAAATAGATTTTGTGGACCGGGAATACTAGGCATGATCTTGTAGTAACCCTTCACATTGAAATTCAGTGAATTTCCAAATTGATGGGTTTGACCATTCCAATTACCCACTCCCGCAAAGCTATAGACAGCATCCGCAGTCACTTGAAACTGACCTGCAAAGCTATACGAGCTACTAAAACCAATAGGAATATCAAAAGACCCCGTACCTGGCAAAACATGACGGTCTACCGGACCGCCATCAAAGTCCAAAATTTTTGTGCTGCCAGTAGGCATTTTGACCCCGCCCACCAATCCAAAAATCAAGGTACTTGCCATTGTATGATGACTCAACAGCGTGTAACGCGCACTCAAGGTGATATCCCCAAAGCCATTGGTCAACTGACCCGTCGCAACACCATTCGGGTAATCTCCGGAGGGATCATTAAAATCGACATTAGACTTTACAGCAAACGGCAGGGTCAAACTCAAAGTCAGTTCTGGCGTCACCCCATAAAAACCTGTCAGAGCTTCCGTCAGCCAACCCTCTTTCTTATTTGTGGGGACCGATGTCGCACGATTGTAGACCTGATCCGATTGAATATAGCTGGTTTCGAGCATCAAGCCTCGACCGTTGGTCAGCAAATAAGGACTCACGCCTTGGCCTAACATACAAAAATTACAAGCCAGTGCAGAAGGCGCATACAAAGCGCCCAATAAACCCACCAGGAGAGCAACGCTCTTCGAAGATTCCAGTCTTGACATACCCACCCCTATCAAAAGTTGATTTATATAGTTACTTACCCGCAAGTAAATCGTCTCATAAAAAATCAAAAATAAAAAATAGTCTAAAGCAGATATCTAGTTTTAGCTAATTAATTCAAAATGGATTCTTTTTTGAGTTAATATCCTTTGATGAATCACACTTTCGATCTTGTTCCATTTTCACGCTCCGAATGCCCGAACATCACAACAACCACCGTCCTTCAAATTCATTACCCGTTTCTCCGAATCCAGTTCGCCGTCCGGGGCCCGGATTTAGTCGCAATCGCCTTCCCAGAAATTCACCCCGGCCTTCCTCCGTCTCGAAAGGACCTTCTCTGGCAACACACCTGTTTCGAAGCTTTTTTTGGTAAAAGGAATCATCCGAACTATTGGGAGCTCAATCTCTCTCCCTCGGGCGATTGGAATTTTTATCGACTGAGCGGCTATCGCAAAGACCTAGAAGCCGATCCCAGCATTCAATCCCCTCCTGTCCTGCACGCGGGGCATGAATCCAGAGATCTTTATCGGATCGAGGCCAAGATCGATCTCTCTCCGCTCTTTGCAGAACAACAAATCACCGACCTTCAAATCGGCTTAACGGCAGTGATTGAAACCCAGGATGGAAAAAAATCGTACTGGGCTCTCCGTCATTGTGGAGAACAACCTGACTTTCATTTGAGGGAGAGTTTTATCGACTGGAGTGAAAACTGGAGCCGATGACCGGAATCGAACCGGTGACCTACGCTTTACGAAAGCGTTGCTCTACCAACTGAGCTACATCGGCGCCTCACCACGACAATACCCTACTTTCCTACCCCAAAACTGTCGACTTATAAAGCACTGACTGCAAAATTACGACTCTCTCCCGATCTCACCCCCCGTTTTTTCTTGGTCACTGATCGGCGACGAGGGTAGGGTCAAACTTGCATGGCCACCACCCTGACTGCATCAAACCAAGAGTTCAAACCCAAAGCCTGGGAAGAAGTCCCTTGCCCGCTTTGCGGAGGCAAAAACAGTCGCCTCCTAGAACAGTTCGGCTATCAGCACCGCTACTCGTATCGTCGTTGCTCCGACTGCCAGGTCGCCTTTCAAAGCCCCCGTCCGACTTACGACCAAGGATTCGTAGAAACTGCTTACGAGGTCTACTCTACCAGTAACGACTTTTACTGGAAAAATGGACAGCTCACGGAACAAGGCAAAATCGTGGCTACTGAGTTTAAGCACATCTTGGAAGAAATTAAGGAGATCGTGGGCCGAAAGGGCAAACTTCTCGAAATTGGCTGTAATACGGGATTTTTTCTCAAGATTGCAAAAGATGAAAACTGGGAGCCAATCGGTGTCGAAATTTCAAATACGATGGCAGAAGTAGCCCGCCGCCAATTTGAGGTCCAAGCTCTGGCCGGCGACTGGGTTCAACAAAAATACCCCCACTCCTTCGATGCTATCTACTGCAGCCACGTCATCGAACATATCCCTGACCCTAGGAGTTGGATGAAACAATTTCGAGCGGTTTTGAACCCAGGCGGCGTAGTCTGCTTATCCGTACCCAACATGAACAGCATCGACCGGATCTTCAAACGCTTCTTAAAACGGATCGGGGTCAGAAAAGATCGCTGGCAACCCTGGCAAACTCCCGATCACCTCTATGAGCCTTGCGAAAAGAGCATGCGCAGGTTCTTTAAAAACGAAGGGTTTCAACTCATTCGCACCTACACGTATCCCAGTCAGTGGCTCGGGAGGGTCTCCCTCTGGCATCGAGTTTTTCACTTTTGGTTGCGCTGGGGAGCAAAACAGCGCTACTACATTACCCCGACCCAACGTTGACCCGCCTGCTTATCCTACCCACGAAAACACGCTCAGTCTCAGTGCCGATTGTAAACTCACCCGTTTGAGACATGCCAAATCGTCTTGCCACCCGACTACCCTCTTCAGAAACGGTAATTGCTGCTAACCCGATCGGTGTTTGGGCAGCAATGGTCTCAGCATACCTCTGCATCAAAACCCGAGAAACACGCGTTTTTTTCAAGCACGGGGCAACGCTATAGTTAAAAAGATACAGCAAAGGTGTTCCAACACCGCCTCTCGGAACAGGCAACACTCTCCGATCTTGAAACGTGCCCGGTCGGTTTTCAAACATTTCAAAAACTCCAGGCGACATCGGGTACCAACCGGTATATCCAATCGGCCACCACTGCCCGGCGATCTTCAAAACAGCTAAAGAGAATCCCTCCGGAAATACAGACGTTAAATACACGAGACGATCAAACTCCACTTGATCCGAAGGCAAGGAGTAAGAAACCCCGTCGGCCAAAAATAAACCCAGGACCCACTTTCTCCAGAGCGAATCGGAATATCGACCAAAAACGGACGCCCCACCCGTAACTCCAGGATTCGCTAAAATCTGGACCGAATCCCAATCGATCGCCTCGGCTTGCGACTGCAGAATATGATGTCTGCTCGCGATGAGCCAATCACTTGCAGACTCCCAACTCTGCGCGGAACCGCCCCAATCTGGAATAGCATCCCAAGAAAACTCCGCCATACTCACGGCGCCTGCTCCGTTGGCTGTTTCAGCAACTGAGTCCTCACCGCCGCGATCCAGTCGCTCAAATCTTCTCGAGGATCGCCCCAATCCACGGCAGGCTCTGGCTCGGTTGAAGCAAGCACCTCTGCACATTGAAACCCGTTCGCCGCCAAAGCCATGGGATCATACCCCCCCTCTAAATTCAAAATCAACCGACCCTCACAAAACTCCTCGGCCCAGTTTTTCAGAGTTTGCGTCATGTGGCGATACCCAAGCGTCGTAAGACTCATCGACCCCAGCGGGTCGGAGATATGCGCGTCAAATCCTGCTGACACGAGAATCAACTCGGGGCGAAAAGCAGAGACTCGAGGCTGAACGACGGTTTGAAGGACATACAGATAGTCCGTATCTCGACAGGAGTGAGGCAGCGGAAGATTGAGCGTGTACCCCAAACCTTTACCTCTGCCTGTTTCTGCAGCCGCACCAGAATTTTTTGGAAATAAATCATCCTGATGAAGATCAACAAAAAAGACGCGATCCTCTTCATAAAACGCTTCTTGGGTCCCGTTTCCATGATGCACATCCCAATCTAAAATCAATACCCGCTTCAACCCGCGGTCGAGTGCTCGTTGAGCGGTGAGAGCCACCGTGTTCAAAAGACAGTACCCCATTCCCTGATTGGGCCGGGCGTGATGACCTGGGGGCCGGGCAAAAACAAAACCATTTTTCACGTCTCCAGCGAGAACCTGATCCAACAAATCAAAGGCCAACCCCACAGCTAATCGAGCAGCACGAACCGACCCCGCCGTCATCGGTGTTTCAAAGTCAATTTCACCCGCTTTTCCCTCCCAGGCAAAAAGTCGGTCTACATAGTCCGACGTATGGACTCCGAGCAACTCACTGCGGGAAGCAAGACGATCTCGAGACAGATCAATCCCCGTAGGAAGTTTTTCCCAGGATGCCTCCAGAATAGCGTCCAAACGGCGGCGGCTCTCGGGATGCTCGAGCCCCCCATGACTCAAGCAATCCCGATGAGACAAAAACAAAGACGATTTTGACATCCTCGATGGTTTCGCTCTTTTTCATACCATTTGCAATCCGATCCAAGAAATTTTACACTGCGCGTTACCATGCCAAACACCTTCAGAGGTCGAATCATCGAAATCGGTCGAGAACTCATAGATCAGGACGAACTCCCGTGGATCGAGCTTTTTTCGGAGTCCGTGTCCCGAGTCTTTCTGATCCCAAAAGAGATCGGAACCCAAAACCTGAACCTAGGACAGCTCGTCGCGGTTCGTACGGACGAACGAGAACAGGTCACTGCAGTCGAAGCACTGAGCTCCGCACCCCAAATCTGGGATCCACTTTCGGACGCGCTTCGATGGAGGCGACCTCTCGGCAAAAAGTCACGGATGTTAAAACTCCGCCAACGCCACGGAATCCTGACAGCGATCCGGGAGTTTCTCTACGGACTGAACTTCCTCGAAGTTGAAACACCCCTTCTCGTCAAAAGCACCTGCCCCGACAGCCACATCGAGTCCATCCCAGCCGGATCTGCGGGCTCGACAAATGACGGCTACTTAGTGACTTCGACGGAGTACCAAATTAAACGCCTCTTGGTAGGAGGATTTGAGAACGTCTTTACGCTGACCAAGAATTTTCGCTCGAACGATCGCGGACGCTATCACGCCTCCGAGTTCACGATGATTGAATGGGCTCGCGCCTACGGCAACCTCGCCGAAATTGAAAAGGATGCAGAAGGCTTTATTAAAAAAGCCTTCGCCGCGCTTTATCCACGACAAAATTTTCTAGAGTTCCAAGGCGAGCGGATTGACCTGATGCAATCCCCGTGGGAACGCATTTCCGTTCGAGCAGCCTTTGAAAAATACCTGAACCTCAAAGGCCTGCGCGACTTCTCCCTGAAAACGATGCTCAGCGCAGCCCAGAGTGCCGATATCGATATCCCAACAAACTTTCGTGCAGACCATCACTTGGTCCTCTCTTTTTTACTCGACCAACTTCAACCGCACCTTGGAAGAAAAACGCCCACGTTTCTCCAAGAATGGCCAGCATTCATGACCTCCTCAGGAGCGGTGAACCTGCCCGATCCCACAGTTTCAGAGCGCAGCGAGCTTTATATTTGTGGAATCGAAATCGCGGATGGCTTTCCGTTTTTGACGGACGCCAAACTCCAAAGAGAGTTCTTCAACCGAGAACTGGAGCGACGAAAAGCCCAACACCAATCCTGCGCACCCATCGACGCACTCTACATCTCAGCGTTGGAACAGGGCATTCCACCCGGCGCTGGGATGGCCCTTGGCATCGATCGACTCGCGCTCGTCTTTACCCAATCGGACTCCCTTTCTGAAGTCCAAGCGTTTTCTTGGGACGAACTTTAATGCCGAGCGTGACCCAAGGCGCTTCAAAAGTATCTCCTAGCAATCTCGAGAGTAATATGTTTCCTTTGGGAGCCGAAAAGGAGCTTCACTCATGATCTTAGTCACTGGCGGCGCAGGTTATATTGGTTCTCATACTCTCCATCAGTTAGTCGCCCAGGGCGAAAAAGCCATTGCTCTCGATAATCTGTACTCCGGATTTCGCTGGGCAGTCCCAAAAGAAGTGGAACTCGTTGTCGGCGATATGGGCGACCCCGCGCTCACAGAACGCCTCATCCGCGAGAACAAAATCGACTCCGTGATTCATTTTGCTGCGCATCTCGAAGTCGAGGAGTCGACGCGAAATCCACTTAAATACTACCGTAATAACACTTTGAATACGATGAACCTCATAGAAGTATGCTACCGCACCGGAGTCAAACACTTCATCTTTTCGTCCACCTGTGCTGCGTACGGTACCCCAAAAAACACCCAAGTCGACGAAACCGCCCCCTCCCATCCCGAAAGCCCTTACGGAAGAAGCAAGCTTCTCACCGAACAAATCCTTGCTGAAATGGAAAACGCCGCGAACCTAGCTGGCCACCCTGCCATGCGACACGTGATTCTACGCTACTTCAATGTCGCTGGAGCCAGAGTAGGAGGAGGACTTGGCCAAGCCACGCCACGTGCGACTCAATTAATCAAGGCAGCAGCCGAAGCCGCCCGCGGAAAAAGAGCTTATTTAAAAATATTTGGAACGGATTACCCTACTCCCGACGGCACCTGCGTTAGAGACTATATCCATGTGGATGACCTTGCAAACGCTCATTTACTCGCTCTCGAATACCTACGCAAAGGGGGCAACTCAGACAGCTTCAACTGCGGCTACGGAAAAGGCTATTCCGTCAAAGAAGTCACCGAATGCATGAAAAAAGTCAGCGGAATGAACTTCAAAGTTGAAGAAACGGATCGCCGCCCAGGCGATGCAGTGGCGATTTACGCGAACTCTACGAAAATTCGATCCAAATTGGGCTGGGTTCCCCGCTTCGACCAACTCGACTTAATCTGCAAGACTAGTTATGACTGGGAGATCGAATTGGAAACGATAAAAACATGAAAAACTCAGTTATTGTCTCCGGCGGTTTTGGTTTTCTGGGCTCGCACTTAGTCGATGAGTATCTTAAACAGGGCTATCAAGTGGTTGCTGTAGATAACTTCTGCACGGGCTCTCGCGCCAACCAAGATGAATTCAAAAAAGAAATCGCCGAAGATCGCCTCAAAGCAGTTGAGGCTGACGTCAGCCAAAGCTGGACACCTTGGCTCAACTCCATCCAGAACCTAGCACCCGTGAAATACATTTTTCACTTTGCCTCACCCGCTTCACCGCCTCACTACCAAAAGCTCGGACTCGAAACTCTGGCCGTCAATTCGGTCGGACTCGGCCATGCCCTCGCCGCTGCAGACGAGCACAAGGCCCGGGTAGTTTTTGCATCGACGAGCGAAATCTACGGAGACCCAAGCGTAAGCCCTCAACCTGAGACTTACTGGGGCAACGTCAATAGTTTTGGAGTCAGATCCTGCTATGACGAAGCGAAGCGGTTTGGTGAGGCCTTGATTTATACCCACAATCTCAAACACAACACCCATCACGGACTCGTCCGAATTTTTAATACCTATGGGCCGCGCATGAATCCCGCAGACGGAAGGGTCATTATTAATCTCTTGATGCAGGCAGAAAAGCGTGAACCCCTCACGATTTATGGCAACGGTGAACAGACCCGAAGCTTTTGTTATGTCGATGATTTAATCGCAGGGATCATAGGATACGCCCAATCTCATTGGACCACCCCCATGAACTTAGGGAATGACCACGAGTTTTCGATCAACCAACTCGCCGAAACCATTCAAAGCATTTATCCAGATCGACAGCTTGAAGTCCGGCATCTTCCACTCCCTCAAGATGACCCCCAACAAAGAAAACCCGACCTCACCCTCGCACGCGAACACCTCACCCCTTGGACACCCAAAATCCAACTCAGAGAGGGATTACTCAAAATGCGGGCTTGTCTGTAAAAGAGTGATCGACTAACTTCGTGTCGAGAGGCAAGGATTGTTGTGAAAATTTCCGTTTTTGGTACAGGTTATGTCGGATTAGTAACAGGGACTTGCTTTGCAGAAATGGGCAATGACGTCATCTGTGCGGACATCGACGCAAAAAAAATCGAACGACTTACTCAGGGGATCTGCCCGATCTACGAACCAGGCCTTGAGTCCCTGATCGCTTCTAACCTCAACGACCGCAGACTCTCATTCACGGTGAACCTAGAGCACGCAATCGAATCATCGGATCTCCTATTCATCGCAGTCGGTACTCCGTCCGATGAGGACGGATCAGCTGACTTGCGACACGTTCTCGACGTAGCGAAAACTATTGGCAAGACGATGACCTCATCGAAAATCATCATCAACAAATCGACGGTCCCCATTGGCACCGCCTCTCGCGTCTCTGAAGCAATTAACCAAGAACTCGTAGGCAGAAAACTCCCGATCGATTTTGAGGTCGTTTCAAACCCTGAATTCCTCAAAGAGGGAACCGCGGTTGAAGACAGCCTTCGTCCCAGCCGCGTCGTCATCGGAGTCACTTCACCTCACGCCAAAGAAACGATGACCCGCCTCTATGACTCGTTCGTAAAAAACGGTCATCCCATTCTTTTTATGGACCCTCTTTCGGCAGAAATGACCAAATATGCAGCTAATGCCATGTTAGCTACTAAGATTTCATTCATGAACGAATTATCCCGAGTTTGTGAAAAAACAGGCGCAGATATCGAGGCTGTTCGACAAGGAATCGGCTCCGACCCACGCATCGGATACCCCTTTATCTATCCTGGCCTTGGCTATGGCGGATCCTGCCTCCCCAAAGACGTGAAGGCTCTCCTCAAAACAGCAGAACTACTAGCAGAGCCGCTTTCTATCCTGAACGCCGTGAATACCGTCAACCTTTCACAAAGAGAGCGTTTCTTAAAACAGGTCCTCCGAAAATTAGGCCCAAATCTTCACACGAAAAGAATCGCTATTTGGGGCCTTGCTTTCAAGCCTGACACAGACGACATCCGTGAAGCCCCCGCCTTATATCTGGTCCGCCAGTTACTTGAAGCAGGCGCTGAAATTACGGCGCACGACCCAGTCGCCCTCGAGGCTGCCCGAGCCGCACTGGGGGATTTTCAAGGTCGACTCAAATTCGTTCAAAATAACTATGAAGCTGCCCAAGGCGCTGATGCGCTTTGCGTCTGTACGGAGTGGAAACCCTACCGGGAACCTGATTTTGGGCGTCTCAAGACGCTCATGAAAACTCCCTGGATCTTCGACGGCCGTAACATCTACAGCCGTCAAACTCTGCAAGGACTCGGCTGTTACTATTACGCACTTGGGAGGACCTTAGCGTGAGAGCCCCCGTCAGGCTGCCAAGAGAGACTTGAGCTGGTCTTTTTTATCCAGCGCCGCCAGCTCCGAGTATCCCCCCACCAACACTTCGCCATTAAAAATCTGGGGCATGGTCTTCATCCCGGATTTCTCAAATAGTTCAATCCAAGCCATATCGTCATTATCCTGAACGAGGACCTCTTTAAACGGAATGCCGCGAGTTTTCAAGAGCTGCTTGGCTTGAACACAATTCACGCAATTATACATCGTATAGATGACGACTTGACCATCAGCACTCATAGCGGGACCCTCATTCCGGTTGATTCTTGGAAGTAACTCGTTAAAAAGGCAAAAAGCTCAATCGCTTGACTCTTATCATCCAACCATACCTCGCGGGACGGATCAAAGTTAAAATGATAGGCTGTTCCACGCGCAGCAAGAGCTAACCACAGCTGCTGCACTGAGGGCTGAGAACTCAAAATACAACGGGATCGATCTGCCAACGTAATCGTCAGGGAGCCCATCGACTGCTCACACTCTGCGACATCTGGGTCCACGTCACTGAATGCCTTCTCCAAGCGATCAAACACGTCTTGGATTCTCTTTCTAAATTCTGCTTCCATAAAAACTTGACCTCTTCAAAATTATTGCGGATACCATAGCCCCATGTTGGACACAAATCTATGTGCTTGCGGTTCTGGAATATCAATTGAAAACTGCTGTCTTCCCCTGATTCAAGGGTCGGTCGCAGCTCAAACGGCTGAACAACTCCTCAGGGCGAGATATACTGCTTTTACACGCGGGGATGTGGACTTCATTCTCTCGACCCATCACTCAAGAACTCTCAAAGATATTCATCGAGATGAAATTGAAGAATGGTCCAAAACTTCGAAATGGGAAGGCCTGAAAATTTTCCAAGCCGAAGCAGGCCAAAAAGACGACCAGCAAGGGACTCTCATCTTTGGGGCCTACTATACCCAAAATGGTAAAAAAGAAGAGCATCTCGAAAAAAGCTTCTTCGAAAAAGAAAACGGTCAATGGAAGTTTTTAGACGCCCAAGGGGTGCAAACAGGCACCTACCGACGGCCGGATCCAAAGATCGGTAGAAACGACCCCTGCCCTTGCGGAAGCGGTAAAAAGCACAAAAAATGCTGCGGAGCGTAGACTTACAATCAGCTCAAAACCCAAAGCTGTTCTTTCCGCCGGGCATCGCACCTGCAAAGCTAGACGAGAATGAAAGTTCGGTATCTTCCCGTTTGGCCCATCTTTGCTATTGTTCTCAAAGCTGGTTCCGTCTTTTCTCAATCTGAGCCACCAGGCCCAGCCATCTTGAGCCAGGTCTCCAAGGAACTCAACCAAATAGCAAAACGGGCCACCCCTGCAGTGGTGAGCATCACTTCAACCCATAGCGTCTCCGCTGGCGCTCAGACAGTCCCAAATGGCCTGCCGAATGACCTGAGCGACGCAATCGCCCTTGGCGTAGGATCCGGGGTGATTGTCCGTTCAGACGGCCTCATCCTGACTAACCTGCACGTCGTCCAGAATGCGGAGAAAATCACGGTTTTGCTCGACGAAACTCACAAGGCTTCGGCGCATCTTTTTGGTGGGGACACAAAAACTGACTTAGCTGTGATTCAACTCGACTCTCCCGCTCAACTCCCCCTCCCCACACTCAGCTTCGGTAACTCGACCAAAATGAGTGTTGGAGACTGGATTATTGCCGTTGGCAGTCCGTTTGGCCTCAGCCACTCCGTCACCTCAGGGATCGTCAGTGCCCTGGGCCGAGGACAACTTGGCATGCTCGACGTAGAGGATTTCATTCAAACCGATGCGGCAATTAACCCTGGTAATTCAGGCGGCCCACTGCTGAATTCGCGCGGCGAAATGATCGGCATTAACACCGCCATCTTCTCGCAAACGGGTGGCTTTACCGGAATCGGGTTTGCGATTCCATCGAAGATTGCCCAACAGGTTTTCGAAGAGATCGTTCAGCACGGCCACGTCATCCGCGGATGGATTGGCATTGTAGCCCAGGACCTTGACGCTCAGCTTGCGAGCTACTTTAAAGCTCCGCTGCCCGAAGGAGCTCTCATTAGTCAAATTGAAACTCGAGGTCCAGCCGCTCAAGCAAAACTCCAGTGCGGAGACGTCGTCACCCGCTTCGGAGACCATCCCATCCACTCTGCCAACCAACTCAAGTTAGCGGTAGCCAATGCACCAGTAGCCACCAAAATTGCTGTGGAAATCTCGCGTCATGGCAAAGTCATGCAGTTTCAGTTACAAATCCAAGAACAACCCGAATCTAAAATCTCGCAAGGCCACCAAAAGCCGGGGCAAGTTGCCCGTACCACAGCTCATCCACCGACCCATGGCGACCTAGGCATTTCGATTCAGGACGTGACTCCCGAAATTGCCCGCCTCCTCAACACAAACCCAAAAACAGGCGCTATCGTTGCAGAGGTCCAACCCGGAAGCCCGGGATTTGACGTAGGACTCTCTCCTGGAGACATCATCGTGAGCGCCAACCAAAACGAAATCCATAACGCTAAAGAGCTCGCTGACCTTTTCGACCGAATGCAAAAAGACGAAATCACTGTGCTCTACGTACAAAAATCACCGGATGATAAAATTTTTATCCCCATGAAGAAAACGCGCTAAAGCACTAAGGCCTTTGTCCCAGCTCAACACGAGAGGTCATACCACGGGCATTCATCAAGACTTTCAGCTCTTGAGAGACCTCGACAAGCCAAGATTCGTAAAGCCGAAAAACGCGAGCAAAACTTTCTCGACTCCCGACCGCAACCCGGGAGACTCGATCCTCAAATGCCTTAGACTTGAGACGTAAGTGAGCGCGCTCTAATTTTCGGCTGTATTCATTCAAACCCGAATCAAAATCAGTCAGCAACGAGTCCTGATCCATCGCCCTTAATTTCTCACCTTCTCCAATCCATCCCCAACGCCTCTCGTTCTCAACGAATGCAACGTTCCCTTTCTTAATAAATGGAATAGAACCCCATAGCATGCCATACTGAACTGGCATTCGGCCAAACTGCTCCAATGCTTCGCGAAGTCGAGATTTTCCAAAAACCTCTTCAACAGTAGGAATCTCCGCTCGAGCTTTTCTCCCAATTCGAACCAGAGTATCCGTGGGAAAAATCTTATCTAAATGAAATAAATTCCACGCACCCATTTGGGCGGGACTTACAATTTTTGCGGCTGCTAAAATACCGGTCACTAAATGATTGCAGTTCGAGCTAAAAAAATTCCACTGATAGCTCGTTTCATTCACTCGATTTGCATAGTCCACCATGCTCATCATCTGCTTTTGACTGACGGGGATTTTCCAACATTTCGCATTCCTTGCCAGACTCACAGCAAAATCAGTCCCAAATGCATAGGTAATTAAGTACTCTTCGACGGAGCGAGCCAAATCTTTCTCAAACTCAACCTGACTGGAAGGTGTTAATTTCAAACCGTCATAAGCACGAGTCGACAAAATACGGTCCCAAATCGCCTTATTTTGGGCAGTGTCATAGCGTTTTCCCACGGGCAGGCCCCCATTGAGTCCCAAATTTCGACCTGGAATCGCAATCCAATGAGAGTTCATCACTTTAGAGTCAGCACTAATCCACACCCCCTTCTCCAAGGTCTCGCCAGGACCACCCACCGGTACATCCTCAAGCGGATCATGATCATCGCAAATTTTAAGCTTCCAAGGAGCTACCTGACCAGGACGAGTATCCGCATAGTCCTCTGAAACTCGACTCCGACAGACACCCTTCAGGTAGATGACAGCGTGGCCCCAAGAGTTTCCGAGATTTTCCTTTGAAAGACCACACACTTCAGCAATAAAAGGAAAAGTATGGTCATAATCTGGAGGACTCGAGTCGGCCCTGGCAACTGAAAAACAGAATAATCCCATCGACAAAATTAAGAGTTTTCTCACTCCTGAACCCCCGCTTCATTCCAAATCATCGTTAAAAAATTAGACTTGAATAATGGCTCGTCAGACGTAAACGATTCATCTTTGCTTTTTCAATTCTCAAATTTCTCAATTGATCCTCAGACTCCAAAGTGGCGCT
>CAINWE010000174.1 GCA_903854365.1 Oligoflexia bacterium | reverse complement strand
GTCTCGACCAGCAATCGGTCTAACGGGAACTCTTTTGCGGCCGCCCGAATTTCATCAGCCTTCTTGAAAGTTAGGATTCCAGAAAAGGACAAATAAAACCCGAGCTCAATGCACTTCCGACCAAACTCGAGGGTCCCGCTAAAACAGTGAATGATGCCCGGACAACCTCCTGCGGGTACGCGAGAGGCATACTGAACCAAAGCGGCCAATAACTCCTCCTCGCCTTCTCGACTATGAACCACGATGGGCAACTTCAGCTCTAACGCAAGCGCAAGCTGTCGCTGGAGCCAATCAATCTGAACTTCACGCGGGGAATGCTCATAATGGTAGTCGAGTCCAATCTCACCGATCGCTCGACATTTGGGATGCTTGGCAGCGCCCCGAAGCACTTCAAGATCGGTCTCGACTAAAGTGTGCACGTCATGAGGATGCACCCCAATCGTATGAAACACGTCTCCGTAGCTTTCGGAAATCTTCTGAACTTGCGGAATGGTCGCAACCTCAGTCGCAATGGTCACGAAATGAGAAACTCCGACTGAACGCGCCTCTCTCAGAACTTCCTCCAAGGACTTAGGCGCATAGTCGTAGTTGAGATGGCAATGCGTATCAATTAACGTAGCTCTCACCGATGAGAGTTGCAAAGTCGATGACATGACAGATCTCCGAAGGTCGAGGGGGACTCGTGGTGAGCTAGGACTCCGATTTCATTTGAGACTTAAGCAATTTTTCAACTGCCCAATCGGGTTTATAAAAATATCGCTCAAAGTTTCGACTCAAGGCAGTCCAACGCCCCGGAGTCTGGTCGTTTTCAATAAATTTGGAAATTGCATTCACTTTAGAATCCAAGTCATCAATCATGTGTACGACGAGCGCCTCAATGCACTGTGGCTCCTTCGGTGAGCCGTACTCCAGCTTACCGTGATGAGCGAGGACCAAATGTTTGACGAGCAATTTTTTATCAGTTGGAAATGGCCCAGGCATCCGCCCGTCCTGAGCCTCCAGCTCCCTAATCTTTCGATCGATCAGTTCGACGCCCATGACTAAGTGACCAATCAACTTTCCCTCGTCTGTGTAGTCTGTCACGCGGTCGTAGGACAACTCCCAGATTTTCCCGATATCATGAAAAAACCCACCCAAAAACAACAGATCTCGATCTAAAATTTCTCCGTAATGCTGGGACAAACCATCTAAAATTCCAGTAATTGAAACCACGTGCTCTAAAAGCCCGGTCTTGTAGGCGTGGTGGATGCTTTTGGCAGCCGGGGCACGCTTCACGCGATCGGCGATCTCTGCATCGTCACGAAAAACTGCCTCAGCAAGGGCTCGATAAAACGGGTCCTTCATACTACCCACCCAATCCAAAAGGCGCTGATACAGCACCTCTGAATCGAGGTGACTCTCCGGTAAATAGTCTTTCAGCTGCACCTCATCCTCTCGAAGGACCTGGAGCTTTTCGGCGACCACCTGCCTGCGCCCTTGGTAAGACTGACAACGCCCATCGACCCAGACGATCGTATCGCGCACGACTTGCCCTATGTGCATGGCCACATCTTCCCACACTCTGGCTTCGATTTCCCCGGACTTATCCATGAGAATCAAGTTCATGTAGGGCTTGCCATTTTTGCCGACGGCTGTTGCGCTAAATTTTACTAAAAAGGGTGATGCGACCGGGTCTTTTTCTTTGAGGTCTCTGACGAATTGGGTTTTTTTCATAAATTTCTCGTGGCGAGAGACAATCAATTAATACCTCAATAGTCAACCTCGTTCTCACGGCCTACTTTGGGTTCAGCACCCCGAAGCCAGCTAAAAACTCAATCCAGAAACCAGGAGGTTCACGAAAAGGTCTGGTCTACCTCCCAAGGCCCGATTAAACCCATAATGGTACTCAACGCCAAAAGTGACGGGGATGTAAAACACAGCTGAAGATAAACGCAGCCCAGATCCCGCCGCCGGCATGACTACGGGCCCGCCTCCCCAACCCCAGATCCAAGGGGACTCCGCAAATCCTATGGCGTAAAGGTTGCTAAAAAACAACCGGGTCAACCCAAAGCCACCGAAAATTCGAGCAAGCGGTATTTTAAAATCCAAGGCGGGGCGCACGACAAAACTCCCGAAATAAGTTGTATTCGGATACCCACGAAGGCCCAGATAATTGAGACCATCTCCCGAGAGAGAGTTTGCAACGACACTCGTACTGCGCCCCTGCAAAAGGGCGTTCGCCCACGGAAACATAGAACTTTGAGTCGTAGTCCACTCAGCCGCGATCGAAGGCGCTAAAATCGTATGCCGACCCAAGCGGATATATTCGATGTCGTGCATGAAAAACTTCCAGACAGGCGTGTCCGGCAAAAAGTAATAGCGAGCCGCTACTTGCGAATACCGTCCCCCTTCAGAGGTGACGGCGAGGTGAGAAACCTCCTGATTAGAAAAAGATAATCCTGCATCAGCACTGGCAACAAGCGGGCTACTTCCCGTCAATACTGGTTTAGATGAATGACCCACCTGGTAAGCTTGAGTACGCCCGAGATTAAAATTCAAGGAGGGGAGCCACTCTGAATAAGTCTGCACGATCGGATAAGAAATCCCTCCCGAGACGGAAGTCGTCCGATTAAAGTCAGTCGTCGTCGCACTCACCCCAGTCACGCTAGCCAAATCACTTGCTGAGAGCGTTAAATCTGGCCCAAGCGTTCGATTCGAATAAAGACCATAAAAGTTGCCAGACTGAATTTGAGTCGAATAACTCGCCCCCAAAGTATACCGATGAAGATCCAGACTATCAAAGCCCGCTGTCTGAACTCCGATAGCAATACCCCGACTGTCAATTGAACCTACGGGAATAATTCCCCTAGGAATCAAGCTCGGGTAAGATGAATAGTCTTCTGCTTGATAGACCCGATTGGGCGTTTTTGGCACTGAGTCTTGACTCAGAGGAGGAGCCGGAGGAGGCGCTATTTTCGCAGCTGCTGAATTTAATTCGGTCGTCCGAGGATGAGGCTTTAACTCCATCTCAGTCAAGTCCCAACCCGCGGTCGAGAAAGAACTCAGATAAACTGTCTTTACTGACTCCGCGCCTGACGGAGCTGCTGCAAAGCACGGCAACCTTACCCCGGTCATCACGTTAGTGACCATTTCAGGACTTTGGAGTTTGCCACGATATCGATACAGGTTATCTACTCCGGTTTTGTTGGAGACGAAATAGAGTTGCCCCTGAGCGTCGACAACCGGATACCGATTATAGTGACCATCTCGAAAAACGACATTCTCCTGGCGGGTCTCTAGATCAAACTCGAAGATACTCTCTTCTGATTTCCCTGCTGGATGGAACGCGTAAAAAATCTTTTTCCCATCGAGCGAGAATTTCGGATGGGTGATGCGCTCATAGAACGGCGGCATCACTAAAACCTCCGCCTTGCCTAGGCCATATTCGTATTGACCGTGTTTCTTATGCCGAATCAGAGGTGCCCGAGCGAGACCCACTCGCGACAATTCAGCCTTGGTAAAAACAACCCATTTGCCGTCCGGAGACAAATCTGGATCTCGGGCACGCAATCTGTCTGATAAGGAATAACTGAAATCTCCTAGGAGGTCGTAAGCTTTGAGATCACTGAAGCCAACATATTGATCTAAATCATTAAACTCACTATAAATCAAAACCTGCGAATCAGGTGTAAACTGCATTCCAACGCCCAGGAGCTTATCACTGAGTCGCCTATGACGTTGAGTCTGAAGATCCAAAAGATAAAGCCCCGATCTTTGATCGCTCGAAGTCATCGTATAGGCGAGCCATCTCCCATCGCGGGAAACTGCAACTCCAGCAACATCGTTCGACCGAGTCCTCGAAGACTCCGTCAGGAGTTTCATCGGGGTCCCGGGCTGAGAACGAATTTTTTCGAGATCTTTTTCAATTCGAGTTCTCGTTTGAGCGACCCACTCGGACCAAATCAAAAACCAGTCTTTTTTGACTAAATTGTGCAGGCTGGTATTCAAAAAGAAAGGCACCTGTGAAGCCGACTGAAACGACAATAAACCCAGCGTTTCCTTCCCCGCAGAATGCCCCGCTTCTACGACTTGCTGAGAAACGGAGTTCATCAGATGATATCCAAATTGATATCGGGTATCGCCAATAGGATAGTATGGGATATCTCCATTGACCTGATCGAGGGTCACAAAGGCGGGAGTATTAAAAACTTTTTCTGCCACAGCCGAGCGCAGCACCATCTCATATTCAGTACTGCGCCCACGCCCTCCTGACGTAAACTGAGTCTCCATGTACACCGCCAATCCTTCGAGCATCCACGGTGGCCAAAGAACATTGGGCAAAAACAAATCTAAGAACAGGGGC
>CAINWE010000173.1 GCA_903854365.1 Oligoflexia bacterium | reverse complement strand
TCCATACTTACTAGCATCCTCAAACTGGTCCAGTAACGACTCTGGTACCTCAAAAAGCACCTATGCTCGGGAGGCACTCAGCGGTGACCTCTCACCCTTCAGTCCGGGCTCGAATAATGTTTCGTTAGATCTCGGCCAGGTCTTTCTCATGGGCGACCTGGCTCGTTTTCAAAACGCACTCGGAACTCAGATTCATTACAACTACGGGGTCAGCGACTTGTTTAGTTTTGACTCGAGCCTAGGTTACTCACAGCATTCAAGTGGGCAATTCTCTTTAATCACTCTTTTGAGCGGTGTCCGAATGAATCTCACCTGGTACGATAAAATTATTCCTTACGGAGTTTTTGGACTGGGCTTCTACCTACCCAACGTGGTTGACACTACAGCTACCCCAACCAAGACGCTTTCATCTGCTGGCTCGACGAACGCGACGCCTGATCTCTCTACACTGCCCTCAATCAGCGCCCTCCTCTTTGGGCTGCAGTTCGGCGCTGGCCTCGACCTCGCCGTGAGCAAAAACGTCTTTTTCGGAGCCTCGTTACTTTTCCACCAAATGTTTGGAACCACCGTCAAGCAAGGCAACGGAAACCCATTAGACATGGGTGGCGCCTACACGACTTTCTATCTCCATATTGGAGCCACGTTTTAGCGGAACCACTGGAACCCAAAGAGTTCTTCAAAAATTAGGCTGAAGAAGCGGCCTTCAATTGCTGAATCAAGGCTCGCAGGTCGTCCTCGCCCATTTTGTAGTCGGTCGAACAGAAGTCACATTTAACGATGGCAGTTTTATCTTCCTCGAGAATAATCTCCAGCTCTGGCACCCCAACCAACACCAAAGCCCTCTTCACTCGCTCCCATGAACAATTGCACTGAAAGCGTAAAGCCTTCTCTTCCACCACCACAAAAGCGGTACTTTGGAAGACTTGGGACAGCAAATGTATGGGCGAAGAATTTTCTGCAATATTTCGCGCGAGAGACTGAATCTCGCTTATATGATGCTCCAACGCCCGAACTTCGGCAGCGCTCGCTCCGGGAAGTGCCTGCACCAGAAACCCTCCGGCAGACGTGACGCGATTGCCATCGAGATTAACCGCTAGCCCAACCGCCGACGGAATCTGCTCACTCTGTACCCAGTAAAAACTCAAATCCTTGGCCAAATAACCAGTCAAAAGTGGCACAGTGCCGATGTAGGGCTTCGCCCCCTCTTCGCCGTCTTTTGTCCTCAGCACAGAGAGGTATCCTTCACCCCACGGACCCAACTCAGCCTCTCCGTCCTGAAAATTCTTCGCGACTTGGGACTCGTCTCTTTCTAAGATATACCCGCGCACCGTTCCATCAGGATGTGCGTCAACAAGAGCTTGCTTAAACAATCCGGAGCCTTGAATATTCAAGTTGACTCGCTGGCCAGCCTTGCAATAAGAGGCCACCAACAAGGACCCGATGACTGCCTCTCCCAGGCCCTGAATCATCTGCCCTTTCAGCTGATGCCGCTCGGCCATCAACTGGATGAGCTCAGTAGCTTGAATAGCAACCCCACGAATATTCCCTTGGGTTGAAATACATTTCATCCAACGATCAGACGAAGCTTCCATCATCATGGTCAACCCTTAACATAAGCAATAGGAACTGTCACAAAGACCAAAAAAAAGCCCCAGAATTTCTTCTGAGGCTTTTCATCAAACCGATTTCTAAGAAAATAGGATTGATCTTACATCATGTCGCCGTAGCCACCCATGCCGCCGCCTGGAGCGCCGCCCATCGGAGCAGACGATTCCTTCTTTGGCTTTTCAGCAATCAAAGTCTCGGTGGTCAACATCAAGCTTGCAACGCTAGCTGCATTTTGAAGTGCGCAACGAGCCACCTTGGATGGATCGATCACACCCGCTGCGAGCAAGTCTTCGTACTTCTCAGTCAAAGCATTGAAGCCCCAAGCAGGAGTGTTATTGTTCCACACCTTATCGACAACGATCGAACCTTCAAAGCCTGCGTTGCCAGCGATCTGACGAAGAGGTTCTTCCAAAGCTCTTCGAATGATGTTCACGCCAGCTTGCTGCTCAGGAGAAAGACCCTTGATGGCTTCCAATGCCTTTGCTCCGCGGAGCAATGCAGTTCCGCCGCCAGGAACGATACCTTCCTCAACAGCAGCGCGAGTCGCATTCAAAGCATCTTCAACACGAGCTTTTTTCTCTTTCATTTCAACTTCAGTTGCAGCGCCCACGTTCACGACAGCCACGCCGCCAACGAGCTTAGCAAGACGCTCTTGCAGCTTTTCGCGATCGTAATCAGAAGTGGTTTCTTCAATCTGAGCACGAATGGTCTTCACTCGAGCCTCAACATCAGACTTCTTCCCGGCGCCGTCGACAACAGTCGTATTATCCTT
>CAINWE010000172.1 GCA_903854365.1 Oligoflexia bacterium | reverse complement strand
ATGATTATGATCCAAAATTACTCTCTCAGGCTAAATTTAAGGGAGAGTACTTCCGTGAAAAAGACTTGAAAGGGCATATGGCCAACACGGACGAAGAGAAAACGGGCGACGTGGCGGTTAAGGAGTTTAAAAAGGAAGAGCTTGATTCCCTGTCACGTGAAAGCAAAGATAAGAAGAAGGGTTCGGACAAGAGCACGGCAAGGGACAAAGATAAGGACCGTGAGGAAGATGATATGATTCCGCTCCGTCTTAATCCTAAGGAAGATTATCAGGTCAAGCAGGCTTTAACCTCACTGAAGTCTTACGAGGTGTTCAAGAAGATTGCTTTACCTCCTGGACTCGCTGAAGCAGCAGCTGCCCCTAAAGAAGAAGATGCAAAGAAGTAGGTTTTTTGAGATGGGTTGGGATCAATGATGGAAGCTTTACCCCTATTTTCCCAGCCCAGAGAGGCCTTGTCGGCCACCACTTCTTCGATGCGTCACTGGACTGTGACTGAGTTGACCGGAAAAATCCGCGGAGTCCTCGAGCCTTCGTTTAGTCAGGTTTGGGTTCAAGGCGAAGTGAGTAATTGTCGTCCGGCGTCGTCGGGTCACGCTTATTTTTCCTTGAAAGATCAGGGCGCCTGTATTTCTGCTGCGATTTTCGGTTGGGGAGCGCGCAGGAGAAATTTTGAGCTCAAGGATGGGTTGCAGGTGCTTTGTCGAGGGAAACTCTCTGTCTATCCTCCGCGCGGGAGTTATCAACTCGTGATCGATCAGGTGGAACCTTTGGGTTCTGGAGCTCTTCAGATTGCGTTTGAGAACCTGAAGGCGAAATTAGCAGCGGAAGGCCTTTTTGACGCCAGACTCAAAAGAGCACTCCCTAAATTACCCGCTCGGATTGCAGTGGTCACATCTCCTACGGGCGCTGCGATTCAGGACATGTTAAATATTTTGAAGCGTCGGGCCCCTCAAATGAGGGTGACCGTGATCCCAGCTCTGGTTCAGGGGGCCGATGCGGCTCCTCAGATTGTTCGTGGTATCGAGTTGGCCAATCGGCATTCGCTGGGAGAAGTTCTTGTGCTGGCCCGCGGGGGCGGTAGTATTGAGGACCTTTGGGCGTTTAATGATGAGAGCCTGGCGCGGGCGATCCGCAACTCTCGGATTCCGGTGATTTCTGCGGTGGGACATGAAATCGATTTTACGATTTCTGATTTTGTTTCGGATTTAAGGGCGCCGACTCCCTCTGCGGCTGCTGAGCTGGTGAGTGGTGCTTGGGTGGATGTCGTCGAAAAGGTTCGAGAGAGTTCGACTCGCTTGAAATCGTTGATTTTAAGGGATCTTGGACAGAGAAAGATGCTGCTTTCTCATGTGATGGCTCGGGTCGTGAGTCCTAAGGATCGGCTTCGGGAGCAGGCGCAGCGAACGGATGAAATCGCGCTCCGCCTGGAGAGGGCCGTGTTATTTCGCCTTGAGCAGAGAAGCGGGGCTCTCCAACGAGTGACGGGCAAGCTCGACGCGCTTTCTCCTCTGAAGGTTTTGGAGAGGGGCTACACTCTGGTGAGGGCGTCCGGGGAAGAGCAGCAGGTGATTAAGAGCGTTCAACAAGTCAGTTCCGGAAGGGAACTAGAAATTACCTTTTATGACGGAAAAAGAACGGTTCGGGCGATTTAGTGGGTTTCGGGTAGGGTTTCTGGCGACAGCGGTTTTTTGGGCTGCAGCCTGCCAGACCCCGACCACTCTAGGGAATATTCAAAAAATTTTTTCGGGCTCTGCGATCGATTTGGCTGGGGCCACTGCCCAGGTGTCTGCTCCTGAATTGCCGAATGGAGGATTGGGCTGGGTGACTGTTTCAATTCCGGTCAGGGCAGGGAGGGAGGTTCCCTCGAGTTTACGTGTGAGTGCTCAGTTTGTGGAGGCCTTGAAGGCCGAAGAAACCGTTAAAGCGGATTCGCAGGGTAAAGTGAGTGCTATCGATTTGGTGTTTTTTGACTCAGATCGGGCGTCCGTCGAGGGTAAGTCGAGTCCCTCGAAGCTGTTCTCGGCATTTTTGCCGGTTCCGTATGATCATCCGGCTGGGCGTGCGCGGGTGATTGTGTCGCTCAAGGATCAAGACGAAATAAGGCAAATTGAGGTGCCTTTTCAAGTGGTCGACGGTAAATACTCGTCGGAAACACTCCGTGTGAATCCCCGCCGTGTGAATCCTCCCAAGGGTGATTTGCCGAGAATAGCCCAGGAGGTCAAAGAAGTCGGAGGGGTCTATAGAAACCTTGAGAGAACGAAATTCTGGCAGGGTCCCTTTGAGCTTCCGATTCGTAGCGAGGTCACCAGTGCCTACGGGACTCGGCGTGTTTACAACGGAGCTCTCAAGAGCTTTCACTCGGGCTTGGATCTGCGGGCTCCTGTAGGTACTCCGATCTATGCGGCAGCACCAGGTAAGGTGTCTTTGGCAAAAGAGCTTTTTTTTACAGGGAATACTGTGATTCTTGATCACGGCTATGGGGTGATGACCCTCTATGCTCACATGAGTGAGTTGAAAGTGAAAGCCGGGGATGTTTTGACCGCGAAGCAGCTCGTCGGGCTGTCCGGCCAGACGGGACGAGTCAACGGCCCTCACTTGCATTGGCAGGCTGTGATCGATGGGGTCAAGGTGAATCCTGTGGGGCTGACTCAGGAGCAGGTGCCTTAACGTCGAATTATTTAAGCCGAGTTTTCTTCGGATTGTTCAATGATTTCGAGATAGAATTTCCCAAATTCAGTTTGAAATGGAATTACGAGAATGGGATCTTTTGAAATGGGCTCGACATGAATATCGTTTCCGAGAACCACGGTGGGAATCGCGAGATTCATTTGATAGCCCATCGTGTTGAGAACGTGTTTTGCGTTACCGTAGATAATGTTTAAAAGCTCCGCTGCTCCGCTGGCGAGGTCAGGAGTGATGTGCTCGAATTTCTCGTCGAGCATTTTGTTAATAATGCCGAGGAAGGGACCCTCCGGGAAGGAGAGGTTCACGTTGCCGTCGAACTTGGCGGAGGCAATGCCAACGATCCCCGTGAGAGCGACCGGGCTCTCGATCTTAGTGTTGCGGATGAACCATTTTAATGGGGAGGCCTCGGTGCTGCATTGGATCTCTAAGGTTTTTCGTACACTTTCAATAAAGGCGTCCATGAATTCCTGATTGAGCTTTAGCATGGGTAAAGAGTCTCCTTGTGTAATAGAGGGTGGATGGAGGGGTGTAACTTATGCAAAATGATCTGTCATGGTTTCGTTCTCAAGGGATTGTTCGGTGAACTCAATGATGAAGTGCCCGAACTCCGTTTTGAAAGGCACGACTAAAGTGGGGTTTTTGGTCACTGCCTTCGTTTGAATGGTGTGACCGCTGACAATCGCTGGAATCGCTGTTTTAAGGGAGTAGCCTTTGGATTGGGAATGCGATTTTGCATTGCCGTAGACGACCCTTAAGAGCTCCGCTGCGCCTTCAGTGAGGGTATAGGACATTTTGGCAACGGTCTTATCGAGAACTTTGCTAACAATTGCTAAGAAAGCGGGTTCTGTGAAAGAGAAGTTGATGTTGCCATTGAACTTTTCGCTCGTAATCCCGACGATCCCAGTGATGACAATGGGAAAGTCTTCTTGGCTACCTTTAATGTGCCACTGGAGGGGAGCGGCTTCGACCTGATATTTTGCGTCGAGGGTGGTTTGGACGCTATGAACAAAAGTCTCAATGAAGTCTTGATTAAAATTTAGCATTTTGGAAGGAGACTCCTTACTTCTGAGGGGGTTGATCTAGGGTTTTTGTGGCCTTTTGGTCCCCGAATTCTTCCGCAATTTCAAGAAAGAAGTCTCCAAACTCGGTACTAAACGGGAGGACTAGGGCTGGATTCGTCGTTACAGATTTTGTCTGAATTGCGTCACCCCGAACGACTGTAGGAATTGCCGCTTTAATGGCGTATCCTTGTTGGTTCAAAATGACTTTGGCAGATCCATAAATGATATTGAGGAGCTCCGCTGCGCCGCTGGTGAGTTCGTCTGAGATTTGGGAAAATTCCTCTCCCAACATTTTATCCATAATGGCGAGGAAGCTCGACTCAGTAAATGAAAGGTGGACGATGCCGCTGAACTGCGTGCTCACCATAACCACGATGCCGGTGAGTGCAATCTTCGGCTCAGGTTGAGTGCCTTTCAGGTAGGGTTTGCGCGATGTAGTTTCGAGTCCGCATTGGACGCTGAGGGTTTTTTGCGTGCCCTCGACAAAAGCATCAATAAGTTCTTTACTGATTTTTAACATAATAACAATGATAACTTCGGTAGGATAAAATTTTCAAATTCTTTTATTTAGATATGAATTTTGAAAACTTCTGTTTAGAATTAAAATATGT
>CAINWE010000171.1 GCA_903854365.1 Oligoflexia bacterium | reverse complement strand
TTGTACGGCTAACATTTTTGAGAACGCTGAGAGAGGGGGATGGGCTTTTGCGAGTCGATCGACCAATTGTTGGAGCTCGAGCAAATTTCTTCCCAAATCCTGCAGCTCTTCCTTCTCTTGAATGCTCATGAGATTGGGAGACTTGAGTGTTGCTCCGCGATGTCCGAGTGAGGTCCCGATAAGAATTGCTTGAGAGCACACTTTGGCAAGGGCATCTGTTGATTCGTCGAGCTCTCTGAGAATCTTCAGAAGCGAAGGGCTAATCATCTCTCGTGTGATCTCTTGCCCGATCGAGGGCACCCAACCGCAGTACCAAGAGCGTGCGACGTGTCCCATGACCATGGCGCTCCACTCTTCCAGTCGGACAGGCTTTTGAAGAACGGATTCATACACGACCCCACCACCCTCTTGGGTGGGTCGAATTTTTGACCGATGTACCAAGATCGACGGCAGTGAGTCGGTGATTTCGAGGGAGGAGAGATAGTTTTCGAGCGTGGTCTGCCGGCGATGGATCCATTCGTTTGAGGCATAGGTCCAAACGGCGTAGGCTGCGTCAGGGGAAAATGCTTGATTGCATGTATGTAATTCGATGGGACCCCGGGTTAAGCAGCTTTCGCAAGGAAACGCCGAGGATAAAACGTAATGACCGTTGCCATAAGGGCCTGTTTCAGAAAACCGCACCGGCCCTAAGGAGAGATTCATGACACGGGTTCCTAATAGACTAGCGAGATGGATCGCAGCGGTGTCGCCCGCAACCAGCCATTGACTGCGGCTTAAGAGGGAAGCCCAAAGGTCGAAACTCGTTTCTCCAACAAATGAGACGATTCCGTGCTTAATGAGACTCGCATTTCCGGGAGCATCCGGTAGTGCATCCGTGAGCTGACCTAACTCGCTCATAAATTGTTTTTCTCGTTCTAGGTCCTCTTTACCGCCGAGTATAAAAATGCCGCATTCCTGATTATTTTTCAGAATCAGAAAAGCGAACCTAGCCCAGTGCTTAGGATCCCAAGTCTTCTCGGGTCTGCCCGCACCGAGTTGAATCGAAATCCATTTTCTCCGCGAATCGCCGGCGAGTTGGGCTACTTCTCTTTCCGTAAGAGTCAGCGAGAAAAAAGTTTTTGAGGTCACCGGGGCATTCCCGTCGGGTTGAGCATCGCCGACGTGAATTTGTAAAGCGGTGAGCAATTGGGTCGTCAGTACGTCGGTGAGGTGAATATTCTGGGGAACTTCGCCCTGAATAACGGCCTGAATATAATGACTCCAGCCATCTGCTCCTGCGAATGTTCCGTCGCTTCTTCGCGTATAGCCTAACTTCACTCGGGAGGGGAGTAGTCCTGTGAGAAAACTGCTGGCGTCAGAGAAGGACCAGTTGACGATCAAATCCCAGGGTTGCTCTCCGAGAGGCCTGACCCAGTCGGCTAAGTCAATGAGCACTTCTCCCTCGGTCTTGTCTCCTGAAAAAATAGGCCCAAGCAAATTATCCGTGGGAAGAGTAATGACGCTCTGGATCCAGGGGACACGTTTGGCTGCAGCAGCAAATTTTTCTCTCGCAAGGAAATGGATTTCTAAATTTGGATAGAGTTGCTTTGCTGCTCTGAGGGCCATGAGGCTTTGCAGAGTGTCTCCTAGGCGTGCGAGTTGGATGATGAGGCATCGGATCGGCTGTGTTGTGTCACTTTTGGTCTCGAGTGCATGAGGAGATAGATTCATTTTCCCTCCAGGATCATGTCTTTGGGAGTTTGGATGATTTGTTCTGCGATCAGAGCTTTGAGAAATCCTACGAGGAGTTGTTCCACGTTCTTCTCTTGCCCGGTGGGATCCTCGATCATTTCGCCCATGAGTAAATTAGTATCCGTTGCCATCCGTCCTCCATGACAGAAAAAGTGATCCTATTTTCAGTCTCTTTCTAAAGGGGTTAAACTATATTTTCCAATCAGCCCCATGAGCTCCTGCGCTCCTGTATGGGTGGGCTGCATGGTTAAAATCTGGGCCGTGGTTGATTTAGCTTCTTCAATTCTGCCGAGATGAAACTGCAATCCGGCCAAGCTATAAAGTAAATTCGGATTTACAGGAGCGTTCTGGATATATTCTAATAAATAGTTTGCGGCCGTTGCATAGCTCTTCAATTCGTATGCGCATTTGACAAGATGAAATAAGGCATTCGGATTGTTGAGTTCTACCTGTAGGGACTGAGCAAAATAATCGTGAGCCCCCTTGGTGTTTCCGTCCTTGAGTGAGCAGGATCCCAGGCCCGCTAAAGCTTGATGATTTCTTGGATTGGAGGCAATTGCGTCCTGAAAATGTCGACGAGATTCATGAATGCGATTCGCTTGTAGGCAGAGGGTTCCTAGGTTCGCCCTGATCTCGTCGGCATTGGGCATCATTTCGAGAGCTTTCTTATAAGCTTTCTCGGCTTGTTCAAATTGATTACTTCTGGTCCAACAGTTGCCACAAGTCTTATAGATTTCAAATTTTTGGTGAGCTGTCACGTCCTTGAGGTAGGCGCTGCGCTCCAAGACTTCGGCCGCTTGGGCATCCTTTTTGTTTTTTATGAGCAAGACACTGAGCTTGTGATGGTATTCATAGGTCGGCTTAAACGCGATGGCCTCTTCGTAATTGGATTGGGCAGCCTCCAGTTGGCCCTCGGTCTCGTAGCATTGCCCCATTTGAAAATAGGCCTGAGGGGATTTTTCGCCAGAAGCAATTACTGCCTGGTAAATGTTTTTTGCTAGGCCGTGGTGCCCAGAGCCCATCAAAATTTCAGCGTTTTTCATGAGGTATGGAACATTTAACTGTCCTTGGGGCGTGTAGATGTCCTCGTCGGTTACAAACGAGAGGGAGTTCGCCTGAGCTTGATGTGCGTGGGACTCAATTGAGGGTAGCCTCTTCAGTTGAAGAATGAATCCCTGAGTTTCTTGCCTATCAGACCTAAAAAAATCCTTTAAGATGTCTTCTATTTTTTTTGCCTGATCGTGGGTGTCTCTCGTGGGATGAATGGGCACAATGTCTGAGACCTCGAGGTTAAATGGCTGGAGATGATTTTTCAGGATTTCGCTAATTTTTCCAATGATTTCGCTCATAGTGAACCGTCCAATTTTCCACCGGAGAGAGGAATCCAGCTGCTTTTAAACTTTCTGACTAACTTCTCGCCTCGGTTAAATTCGATAAGTCGATCTTTAAGCTGCTCTTTCTCATGGCTTAACTTATCTATAATTTGAGCATCGAGTCGAATAATTTCTGAAAGAATTTCGTCGCTCTTACTGCAAAGGCTTCTTAGTGTTGATACTTTTTCTGGATTCTTGTCTTTTTCAGAGAGCGATTTTGCAATTTCATTAATTCTGTTTTCTCCAGCAAGGATTGCATCCAGGCATTTGTTCCTCAGTGACTCGAATTGAGGCAATCCATTATAGTTTTCTGTGTTGATTTCATTGATGAACTCGAGAGAGTATTTTAAGAACGTCTGAAGAAGAGAATTTTTTCTTTCAATAACAGATATTAATTGGTTCATAGATTTTTATGGCTTAGCCGACCCTTTGTTGACCTGTTCTACGGCTGTTTTCCATCCGCTGAGTAGAGTTTCTAGCAGTTTTTGCGCGGTAATCAGTGGTCCTGTAGAGTTCTCTATGTTTGCTTTGATGAGTTGCTCAGTAATAAAATTGTACAGTCGTTCCAAATCAATAGCAACCTGTCCTCCTACTTCAAAATCAAGCGTGTTTACGAGTTCATTGATAATGTCGTGGGCCTTTCCAATCGATACACCTTTGGCTGCGAGGTCCTTCTTTTCCATAGCGGCTATTGCTCTTTTAAGGTGTTGAATAGCCCCTTCGTAAAGCATAATGAGGACTTGGCCGCGGTTTGCGGTTTTCACAGACATTTGCTTGTATTGATTTGCTCCGAGTTTATTCATCTATGTTACCCACCTAAGAGTTGTGCAACAGTGCCTCCGCCTCCGCCGCCTAGGCTCGCGCTGAGTTGTTGTTGCTGCCGTTGCAGATTACCTAAAGAGGATTCAAGTTTAGAGAATTGGTCGATAATTTGTTGCCTTTTGGCCTCGACTAACCTTGTCTTGTTTTCAATTTGCTCGTCAATCTGCTTGATTCTTTGCCGAATGCCTTGTTCTTTGATGGAAAGGATGCCGCTACCAATTCTGGTGTAGCTGTCTAAAACCCCTTTTAGGCGATTGGCTAGTCCGTCGTCCCCTGAGATTGCCTGACCGATTTCGGTGAAGTTTTTTTCCAAGAATTTATTGAATTTGTCCTCTTTAAAGGACAGAGATCCGGCCCGATCAAATTCGATTCCCAGTTCTGTGAGGTGAATGACCTTCGCGTTGCTGTCTTCTGGGTCGCCGGCGATATATCCCTCGTGAATGGCGTTTCTGAGTTGAAATTCAATCGAATGCAGGCTGATGTCGCCTGCGAATGTGGTCGACGTGTCTGACTTTTCGTCGACAGTGTTTTGTTTGACGATGAACGATAGGACTTGATTGAGCTGCTCAACCACGGTTTTTACTTTGGCGGAAATTTTTTGGTAGTCTTCTGAGATGTTGAGGGTGATGGTGTGCCCGGGCATTGCTTGTTTGAGGTGGAGATTCACCCCGGGAAGAAAGTCGTTAATGTCGTTGTTCTCAGCGGAGATTTCGAATCCATCGAGAGATAATGTGGCATTCTGGGCATCGTGTTGATCTTCGACGTTGATTTCTCCGGCACCTTCAAAGCTGAATTCAGGGGGTAGGACTTGATTGCTTGCGCCCTCTCCTTTGGCTGTCATGACGAGGCGGTAAGGAGCATTGGGTTGGGAGGCGTCTTTGATAACGGAGGCTCGGATGGGTGACTTCGACTCGCTGTTGATGAGGCTTGAGATGCCGCGCAGACTGGACTCGCTGTCGGAGACGTTGATGACGGTTGTTTCTCCATTTTCTTGTTCAATACGAATGGTGCCAGGCCCGAAGATCGTCTCGTTCGGGTCTTCGACACCGTTCGTCATGAGTGAGGTCCGAGAAGCGAGTTGGTCCACTTCGAGCTGATATTTGCCTGTTTCGGCTCGGTCTTTATCGACGGTGACGCTGAGTTGATTGGCCCCGTCCCCTAGGTCGACTTTGAGTTCGCGGAGTTTTCGAAAGGTGCCCATTTCGTTGAGCGCCTTGTCCAGGCCTGAGAATTTGCTTTTGAACTCTTGAAAGAGTTTCATTCGCATCTCTTCCTTGACCTTGCGTCCTTGCATTGCCTTGATCGGCTGACCTTCAAATTCGATCAGCTGCTGCACGGCTTGTTTAAATTGACCACCGCCGACGGGGTCGAATCTTAAACCCAGAAAGTCCTCCTGACTTACCGACTCAGTCTGACGCCAGAGAGTTTTCGGATGCTCTGCGTGCTCTGAGTCTTCCTTTGATTATGACAGAAATAGCTGAGTTGAAAATCGGCAGATTTTACCGGCTTCTCGGGTCCGATGAGGATGCGTCACGAGAAAGGGGTAGACAGGAGGGGGATGGCTGTATGATAGTGGGCGCCGCTATGAACCCATTTTCACCCTTCGGTATGCCCGGTTTTGATCCTAGTAAGATGGACCCTAAGATTTTAATGGAGTTGACGCAGCTAGTCCAGCAGCTCCCGCCGGAGCAGTTAGGTCGGATGCAGACCTTGATGCACAACGCGATGGCGGGTTTCGATATTCGGCACGAAATGGAAGAATTTGAAAAAAGTCTTCCTCTTGGGTTTCGCGAAAAGATCGTTGCTCTTATGGGAGGTCAGGCATCCCGTGCGGGCTCCGACGTGATTGATGTGACGCCGGCCACCTCGATGTCCTCTCAGGCTCAAAAAGAGATGCCTTCTGGCGGGGTCACGACTTCAGCGGAGCCCTTGAATGTGCGCGAGGCAAGATTGACGATTTTGCGCGCCGTCGCTGATGGGCAGATGAGTCCAGAAGAGGCTGAGAAGATACTCTTTGTTTAAAGTGAATCGTGCTTCAAAACGTGTAGCCGACGTCGAAGACAAGCGTTTGTAGGCTAATTCCATTAGTACTGAGAGTGCCCCATCCCAGACTCGAGAAAGTCAACGATGCCGAAAGTCTGTGATCTGGATTCATCTTCCACGCTAGACCCGCTCCGAGGTCGACTTCTAGCGGGGAGTTCTGACTCGCGAGACTTGGAAACAATCGAATGACGCCGAGAGCTGTGTAGCGATTGCCCAAGTCCCAGGCGAGCTCGGGAATGAGCCCTGCGAAGACAAACGGACTGTATCCGAAAGCATTTTGCCTCACGGTCATCGAGTTTAGGTAAGCGCCTGCGAATAGGTCGAGGTGAATCTTGCCGAAGTCCAAACCGACGCCCCCTTTAAGAATGATTTTCATGAATTGAGCGGACGTGCCGGACATACTCGTTGAGAGTGGAAGAAGGGTGTGAGAGACCTCGGCGCCGAATTCAAACGGAGGAGGAAGTGGGCGCCAGTTGAAGCTGACTTGCCCGGTGAGACTCGACATGGCGAAGGAAGTGCCTAAGCCCGTTTGTTGATAGATGTAATTAGAGAATCCAAGTTTGGGCTCAAGAGACCAGTTTTTTGACTTAGACTTGTCCTTGGTTTCCTGGCCTTGTGGTTTGCGCTCCGGTGTTTTGAGTTGGACGTCTTGTTGAGAGATCCATACGTAGTGAGTACCTCTGACCGGTGTTTTTAGGTAGACCGAATAAAATCCATTAGTAGGGTGATCGTATACATTAATGAAGGTGCCCGCGGGGTAATTGCCCAGCACTTCTGCGGCCTCACTCGTTTCAAAGTGAACGTTTCCACCGGTTGGATTCGTAATTAAGGCGCTCACCCAGCTCGCAGCGAAAGCGGGATGATTCAAGACTAAAAAAAGAGAAAGTAAGATGAATCTTAATTTTTTAGATCGTCCCATAATTCATATTTAAACATGAAAATGAATAACATATTAAAATAAATTACACTTGCCTAGTAAGTCATAAAATTTTTGAGATTCTCAATCTGAGTCCTAGGGCTGTTTCTGTATTTTTTTACTATTTAAATTCAAATTATTTATATCTTATTGTTTTGATTTTTTTTGTATGGCAATCTCTATTAACAGGCTAGAAAATGCGAATGAAATGCCAAATTTGGTTGGCGGAAAATAATATGAATAATAATATGATTTTTATTCAATTCTCGGTACTTTTGTTGGCTCCGGTTTTCGGATTGGGCTGTGGCTTCGGTGGAAGTTTATACTCAGTCAAGCGTCCCCCTTCGGCTCCGGGGGGGGCCAGTGCGGCTCCCGAGTCGATTCAAGTACAGTCTGTTTTGGTTGACCAAAAGAGTAATCAACTTCGGCTGAGTGGGGCGGGGCTGGATTCGGTCCAGCGTCTTCAATTGACGACCGGTAGTAGTACTTCGAGCGGGCGCGTAGTTTCGACCTACGCGATTAGTTCACAAACCTCGAGCCAGCTCGTCGCTAGTCTGATGACCGGGGCGCTTGAAATGGCTTCGGGTGCCTACTCGTTGATTGTGTCGAATGCTTATGGGGATACGACGGTTCCCGTGATCTTTGGGACTATTTTAAATGGGACAGCCGGGGCTGGGAGCTACGCCATGGATGTGACTGGGGACGGTAGTCTCATGGGTCAGGTTTGGACAGTGGCTAGAACAGATGGGTTTGGCACTTTTTTATACGGGCAG
>CAINWE010000170.1 GCA_903854365.1 Oligoflexia bacterium | reverse complement strand
TATTTTGGTGGAGCATGTACACGAACTATCTAAGTCCGCAGACCAAAGCGGAAGCTATAAAAGCCGGGGCTGACGATATTATCGTCCAAAGAATCTAGGCTACCTAACGCCCAGGCTAGCCAATTTGTTAGCGTTTTTTTGGGTAAGATTTCGCCAAGGATCGTAAGGACTCAGAAGCGTCTCAACGCAAGCCTTCAGGGAGTACAGATAGTTGGTGAGCAAGCGCGTAGGATCTCAAGAAACTTAATTAATATTCTTGAATCTCGCTTTAGCTTAGGGCTGCAAACCCTTTCTCACGAGCTCGCGCGTGTTGTGCTACTGGAACAAGTTTATCGATCCTATAGCATCATTAAAGGCCGCCCCTATCACAACGCTGGTTCGTAACGATTCCCTCACTGCTTTGAAGCCGGGTAATGCTGATCTAAATAGACGAAACGCTCTGAATCCGAGAGAGCAAGAATCTGATCCAAATCTGGGTACCGGGCTTTTAACCCCAATTGCTCTGCTGCGCTGCTTAAGGAAACGGCATCATTGCTGCTAAAACAATTAGTCCTTGACCATCGCCTGAGCAATGACGGAAGCTGGGCAATCGCTCGATTCCGAATCTCGTTTGCAACAGGATCGTTTTCTGAGGCGTGGAAGAACCTCACCATCTCAAACCATTCATAGTAAGGCACATGAACCCCGTTGGGATCTTTCGGTAGCGTTGCGAGACAATGAGCTCTGAGTTCCCGCTGATGCTCCTCAGCCTGAGGCAATTGATTTTCAAACTTTGTAAAGACTTCCAGAAGATCAAATTGATCCAGGGCACGCCGCCAAGTCTGATCGGAGTGCGAGTCCGGGGCAGCTGCAGCCCCACTGTGATTTGAGGTAAGGCTTTTGAACCTGTTTTCAATCCCTTGGAGCACCTGATTCTTTTCGATCACCCAAAATTCCCCGCCTGGGCCGAGTAGGTAGCGCAAGAAAAAAGGATCAAACTTCCCCCTGCCGAGTTTCAAATGCTCGAAAGAGTCTGTATAGTGCTCTCGAAATGCTTTCAAAAGGTCATGAAAATAGGGTGCCAAGAGAGAGTCTTGGCTCAGGGTTTGTAGCGTCTCAGCTGACAACGCCCAATGTTGCTGCTCCCAAACCTGCCAAGTGGTGTCAGGAGTCCTCAAAGCACTTTGCCCGAGCGCCTGGATCACCTCGGCAACAACCTCCGGATGAGTCTCTTTGTTTGCAATAAAATCTTGCTTAAATTCATCAAACGCTAAGCCTACTACCCTCAGGATCAGTTCTTTGAAGTTTTTTGCCACATATTTACTTAATCTGTCATTTTGATTCAAAGTCAAATGCGGCTGAATTAATTGCAGGCCACGACTCATCCTGACTCGCGCGGTAAACGGTTGATTCCAAAAACCACCCCCAGTCGTATTCTCAAATTCATCGCCATCGAGCCTTTTTTTTAATTCCTGAATTACCTTCTCAAACAAGCTAGAGTCATATTTTTGAATTGCTTCGAGGTCACCTAAAGTCTCTCCTGGGTCTCCCGTTTGGACCTCAGCCAAGAACCCCGATGTAATTCTCTGATCCAGCGCAACCCGGTGCTCTGCCCAAGGCTCTTCAGGATTAGCTTGGAGCAAGTTCACTAAACCTTTCACAACAGAAACCGACATCTGGCTAAAATAGGGTGCCAGAAGCTCGAGAGCTCTGCTGACGACTACTCGATCCGAGTCATCCAGTTTCTCATGAGGGGTAAACTGGGTGAGTAAAGAATAGGCTGTTTTAACAGCCTGGGATTCATCGGAAGACTTGAGACCTGCAATCAGTGCGGAGAATCAGTGGGACTCCCACAGGGAATCACGGACAATTCAGAAGTCGGACACATGACTATGGGAGCGGGGGGCGGATCATCTACCACGATCTCTCGCGCATTTCAAAATCAACCCGCGAGGTTGATTTTTTAAAAATACAACGCTCAAAAATACCATTCAAGCCGGCGCTCCTGAGTTCTTTGGCCTGATCCCCGGTGTCCCATTTGTCGAGCCTTGGGAATACAAACTCGGATCCTCCGGATTTGAGTTTGTATTCCCGCAAAAGATCCATCAACGGTGCCGCAATCTCCACGATGCGGTCATGGCCAGACTTCGTGGACTTGAAGCCACGAGCGAGGAGTCAAATGACCGATTAATTACCCGAGCGCAGCAGGCCTTTCACTGTCTGAGACTCACAGCTCCGGATTCTCGGTCGCCCCAAGGGACAATTCTTGTTATTATTAATTGACAAAAAACGTCAACATAAGCTAATCTTCGTAAACTTTTTTAGTCCTGAGGAGGACTGTCTCAATGACTCTCTTGGCCGGGTACGATCGATACATAAAATTCTGCATGAATGTCGGAGCGTTAGGCTTCTGCCTCTCTCCAAGGATCATCACCGCGGCATGGGGTCAGCCCCCCCTCTTGTCCTCAGGCCTGGTGCCTACTCAGAGCATTCCCTCGTCCCCTCGATCAGGCGGCCTCTCCAGCCAATACGCAGTCGATCCACGCTTTGAGCCCGTAGAATCTCTCGATCAAGAGGATACCCCCACCTGCTTCGCCCATAGCGCCCGATTCCTTCTCCAGTACTTAGTCAACTCGCAATCATTGTCAAGCTCCGCGACCGCTCCATCCCTTGCTGTCCTCGATGTCTTAGGCCAAGGGTCTGAATTCGAATTGACCCATCAAGGCTCGCCTTTCAAACTCCTGCAGCGCCTCAAAAACCACTCCCTCTGGGTGAACCAAGACCTCGATATTCAGGCGGTCTGGCAATTCAATCAAGACTATTTCAAGACTTACCTCAATCACCCAGAAAAACCCCTCCCCGAAATCGTAGCCCAAACCCTACCACTCGCCCTCCAAGAGCAACTCCCCCACTGGCAGGAGGTGTTAGCGGCCCGAGGCCTAAGCCAAGAAGGAGAAGACGATTTATTCCAAGACGCATTTAAAGTGCCTTATCGATTTCTCAATGCCGTAGTCTCAGCCGCTCGCGTTCGACTTCCGGCTTATAACCTCCATGTCTTTGACCCGAACTCAGCCAGCCTACGAGACCTCTCTCCCGACCTACCTCCCAGCACACCCCAAGAAGACGTGCTCATCGCCATCCTCCGCACTTGGTTTCGCTCCCACGGACATCAGGCGGTGCCCCTCTCAATCAGTTTTTGTTCTAACCCCAGACAAGGCTCGGGCGCGTGCGGACTTCACGCGATCAACCTCGTTGAAATGCGCACTCAATGCGAGATGGATGGAACTTGTGCGGATGCTTTTAGAATTCGCAATAGTTGGGGAGTGTACTCCGAAGGCTGGGTTGAAGCCCAACCCCTAGCTCGTGCCATCTTAGATGCGCAGATACCGATCGCTTATCTCGAGCCCTGCCATAGCGCCGCGCAAGACAGTGTCCGCGCTGCCGACACTGAAGTCTGCGCTCTGGAAATTTTAGGCCTCCACTTCGGTACTCAGAACCCTACCCCCACCGGAGCTTCCTCCCACAAATACCTCGCCTCTCACCCCTTACATTATTTAGCCATGAGCCGCGATGAGGAACAGTTCTTTCAGCAAGCAAACCAACTCAAAACCGAGGGTCGACTCACCTCAGAGCTCAACAAAAAACTCGCCCACGGCAAAACACTGGGCCATCTGGCCGTCGAAGACCGCTCCCTCAAAATTCTCGAATGGCTTGCCGCAAACCACCCAGACGTTTTGAAACAAGACGGCGACGGCATCGGAAACTCTGCTCATTTAGCGGTCTTTTTAGGACATTTTGGAACGATCCGCACCCTCATGAGTTCCCTACCTGAGATCTACACGACCCAAGACTCCGAGGGCTTCTATCCCGCTGACCTTGCCGCCAGTTCCGGCAATGAACCCCTCCTGTTGGAATTATTCAAATTCAACCCCATTCTGTTAACCATCAAGAATGCTCGCAACGAAAGCCCCCTCGACAGCCTCAAGCGACAGAATCGCCTCGCCTACCGGCGTGTCAAGGCGGTCGTCAGACCTCGCACGTCCCTCATCTCGCGATGGTATCGATGGTGGAGAAACTGATCCACAACACAGTCGTTGATTATTATTTTTAACCCCGGTAGATGAAACAAACTCTGGCGCCGGAAACGGGGCCAACTGCAAGTCCCCAGTCACCGATGACACTCGCTCGACCCCGATCCAGAGTGAGTGAGTGAGCCCGCCTCATCCATCAAATCCAAATGAAACCAATCAGTTACCTACAAGCTCCTATCCAGTAGCTCAAAACGTACAAAAATCTCAAAGGGTTTATAGAAGTGATCAAATAGAACAAATCCTAGAGTCAACAGCATCCAAGTCCAGTTAATGATGACGGTCGCT
>CAINWE010000169.1 GCA_903854365.1 Oligoflexia bacterium | reverse complement strand
ACCACGCGAGCGCAGGCCCTAGATTCTAGTTCATTTGATGCAATTTGCCAATATTTTTTGTTCAGCTCTTACCGGAAAAGAGGATTAGCCCCATAATCTTTTGAGAGGCGCCGTCCACCTCGAGACGTGACTCCTCGGATGCGTAGTCGAGGGCCGTTTTTTGTGCTCGATCTTTGGCGAGACAACGAATCCCGGGGGTTTTGACCAGGAGTTCAACGACCCTGAAGCAAGACTCACGAGTTGCAAATATCAGCGGCGTTCTTCCGATCTCGTCAGAAGCATTAATCTCGGCTTTATTTTTGATGAGGATTTCGGCCATTTTAGGCGAGCAATTCCGTGCTGCGAACATGAGAGGGTTCATGCCCGCTGAGTTTGCTGTGTTGACGTCTGCACCCTTGTCAATGAGTTGCTGGATGTCCGTGACTCGGTCCTCGCGAGCTGCCAGCCTGAGAGCGTTATTGAGGAGTTCTTTAGGATTGGCCTCTAAAGAGACCAGAGGACGATTGGAGTGATTGTTGTTGGTTCTGCTTATATGTGGCGCAAGATAAGAATATTCCGAAAAAAATTGATCTATTGGTAAGTAGTCTGCGTGGCAGGTGGCGGCATCGGTCAAGTTCAATATGTTGAGTAGAAGTACCCCTAAGTTGAATAGAAAGCCGAGCGAAGCCCGATTTAAGTTCTGGGCCTCGCAAGTGAAGCGAATTTTTCCCATAGATCCCCCCAAGGATAGAGTGAATTGCTCACCCTAAAAGACAAATTAACATAAAAATTAAAAAACACGGACTAAATTTGGATGCTCTCGTTGACACAGGTGGCTAGTAGCTTGTTTTTGATAAGGCCAACAAGGTAAAGCGAGCCCGTAACTAAGATGAGATCTTCATCTGTGGCAATACTAAAAATATTCTGTATTGCCTCGATTGGGTTCGCTTGGTGAGAGTGAGAGAGAGCTAGCCATTGATCGTATTCTTTGATCAATAGAGGTTTGAAAGGTGTCTGCGTTAAGATGATTGAAGCATCAGAAATTTCGAAGAGAGGCGAAAGAATAGAGTCTCGGTCTTTATCTTTTCCGATTCCAACGAGTATATAAATGTTTTTTCTGCTATAATAGGGGAGAAGTTTTGTTAAACTTAAGATGCCGTCAGCGTTGTGGTCTCCTGATAAATAAATAGGGCAAGGAGATGCTGGTGTTGTGATTTTTTCCATTCGGCCACCCCATTTCACCCTTTGGAGTTGAGATAAGTAGAGAGAAGGCTGATAGCCGCAATCGTTAAAAAATGTAAGCGCAGTTGCAGTGTTCTCTGCGCCCCTCTGTCCGGGGAGGGCTAATTGGGCCTCGCCCCAGGGCGTTGTGATAAAGAAAATAGGGTTCTGCCCGCGCTGTTCTACTCGTGTTGAAAAGGGTACGGCTTTACGCCAGGAGCTTTGGGTGTTGTTACGAACTTGAGCAGCAAGCTGTTCGACTGTAGTTGGGAGGGGAGAGTGAATGACGGTGGCGCCAGGGGAAATAATCCCAAATTTGTTAGCCGCTATCTCTTCGATAGAGTCTCCTAATAAGTTTTGGTGATCGAAGCCGAGCTGAGTAATGATACAGTGTTGATGAGGAATGGCATTGGTGGCATCCCATTTTCCGCCGAGTCCCACTTCGAATATGGCTCGGTCGACGGGGGGGTGGGTCGTGCCGGAAAAAAAAGCCCAGGCAGCCATTAATGTTAACGTTTCGAAATGAGAGAGTCGAGTTCCTGAAGTACGGGATTTCACCTCGGAATAGATTTGGCAAAACTGCTCTTTGCTGAGTTGAGCGCCATTGATTCGAATTCGCTCGGTGGTTTCCTCGAGATGGGGAGAGGTGTAGAGGCCTACGGTCTCGCCTGCAGCAAGAAAGAGCGTTTCGAGTGTTGCGCAGACGCTTCCCTTTCCGTTCGTTCCCGCTACGACGACGGTTTTCTCTGGGCGCCAGATGTACTGATCTGACGGCGTTGGAAATAGCTTTTTAAGGGCACTTTGCATGATTTCTAGACTAGGAGCGCGCTCTGGCATAATGCCAAGTGCTTCAATTTCTGCGATGACTTGGGCGTATTCTAGTCTTCGCATTGAACCACTCCGTTAGAAAGCGACCAGGCCCGGAGAGCGCGAGCGTTCAAGACGGGGTCATGAACTCGAAGAAGGTCAACGCCTTTTGCGCAGAGGTCAATCGACACGGCGGCTGTTTCGGGATCTCGATCACTTGCGTTTTGAGAGCCGAGAGCAGCAAGAAAAGATTTTCTGGAGTGGCCGACGAGGGTTTTGACTCCGAGTTCATGAAATTTTCTGAATCGTCTGATGATGTCCCAGTTTTGGGCTTGGGTTTTGCCGAAGCCGAGACCCGGATCAAAAATGAGTTTTTCGCGCGGGATTCCTTGGTTCATGAGATTTTGAATTTTTTTCTCAGCCCACTTTAATATCGCATCGACTGCGTCAATGCTCTGTTGGTTGTCAGAAATTACGACATCACTTCGAGCGGGTACACTGAGGCTATGCATAAAAATAGCGGTAGTCCCTGCGTCTGCGGCAATGCGAGTGAGTTGAGGATTGTCAAAGCCTGAGACGTCGTTGAGCCAATGAATACCGCGTTGAACGGCTAGTGCAGCTGTTTCTGGATTTCTCGTGTCAAGGCTCAGAATGAACTGCTCGTTTTTGACAAGAGGGCTATCCTGAAGGGCCTCGAGGATGGGAGCGAGGCGTCTCCATTCGTCTTGAGGGGAGATTGCAATTGCGGACGGGCGAGTCGACTCTGCACCCAGGTCTACGATTCTCACCCCCTCGCTTAGCCAGCGGGTGATTGTTTTGAGGACGGCATCGGCTTGAGTGTGGATACCTCCGTCTGAAAAGGAATCGGGGGTGATGTTCAGGATGCCCATGACTTCAGTGAGGGTCTGGTAGGATCGTGCTGTTTGTGTGGATGCGCCGTAAGGTAGGATCGAGGCGATGGTGCGATCGAAGTTTTGGCCGGGCGCAGGGTATTTCCAGTTGGGTGCGAGGTCTCGGAAAGGTAAGAGCGCGAATGACCTTTCCAGTAAACCGGGGTGCGGTAGGGTGAGGTCCGGCGATGAATAGATTTCGTGATCGCGAGCGAGAATGTCGATGTCAATTTCGCGGGGGGCCCATCGGCCTCGGTCTTGGCGGCCGATTTCGATTTCCATGGTTTTAACGAGCTTTAATACCTCTGGAGATGAAAGGGGGGACGTGCATCGGAGATTCAGGTTGAGAAACGGCCGGTCCCAGTCTGCCGGAGCATTAGGAGGGAGGAGCGCTTGAGACTCGTAAAGGGGAGAAATAGCTTGAATTTGAATGCCGGCCCTGGATGCCTTGAGTCGCTGAACGGCCTGCTGCAAGAATGAGAGTCGGTCTCCCCAATTGCTCCCGATTCCTAAAATGATCATAGCCGTACCTGAATTCTAATGGGTTCTAGGAGCTCATCCAGTCACCGAGGGTAAATACTGCACCGCCCTCCAAGTGATCCACAGGAGGTCGCTCCTTGTGCGTACGGACGAGAAGAAGGGCGCTTTGGGGCAAAAGTTCGCGCACTGCTTGGTAGATAGCCCATCCTAATTTTTCAATCAGCGCGTACTCACGTTGATCGCAAACTCTTTTGATTTTTTCGCTCAATTGCGCGTAGCAAATCGTCTCCTGCAGAGAGTCTGATTGGCAACCCTGTGGGGGAGATTGAAATCGGACTTCCACTTCAACGCTGACGTATTGAGGGATGCTTCGCTCTTCTGCGCTGCAGCCTAATCGCACTAAGAGTCTGAGTCTTTTGAGAGAGAGTGAGCTGGCGAGTGCTAGCATAGTTGGGTGACTCCCGAACTCCGAAGCGGATGATCCATCCGATTTAAGCGATGCATAGGGAGTCGGTATCTTCTAGTTAAATAAAACAGTCAAGAAAAATTCCGGAGCAGTAGGCGTGGGCCTACCGCTCCGGACCGAGGTGGGTCGTCTCATTTTTGGGGGCGATGAAAATGGTGCGAGCACTCTTCCTCGGGATCATTTTTGAGTCGATCGCAAAGCAGAAGTTCAATTCTTATGCCTACTCAAAAGAGGTACTTTACGCAGCGTCGCCCTCCGAAGATGTGTGGTACCCTTCACCAGGTGGAACTTGATCAGGTCTCGCAGTTTATGAGTCAGGACTTAACTTGGCCTCAGAGCCGCACGGGTCTGAACGAGCTTGCCGACCGCGTCGCGCGGCTCCTGGCAGTTCAATCTGTGCTGATTGTGGCTACATTGCCGCAGCCACTCGAGGGGGTGCGGGTTGCGAATGAGTTGAATCTGACTTCGGTTGAAAGCGAGGGTCTGATTCAGTTTCTTAAAAGTTATGCGAAGAAGACAAGCTCGGATCTCTACCGAGTCAGAAGGATTCAGCTGACGGGTGGGGGGCGGAGTTCGATACAAAGTATCACTTGGGTCCGATTCGGGCTGACTCGTTCAACGGGTTCGGTAGAATACGGAACGTTGGTGCTGGGTACTCTCAAGCCGATTGGAGTGAAGGAGGAGTTGGCTCTGCTGGTGGTTGCTCAGCGGGTATGTGAACTGGCCCGTGTTTCTGAGCTTGAGGCGGAGTTGAGCTTGAGAAGTCAGTTTTTATCGATAGCCAGCCATGAACTGAAAACTCCCCTGACTGCGATCTACGGGATTCTACAGCTCCAGACCAGGATGATGAAGGCCGGCAAGGAGCTTCCGCCGTTTCAAGGTCAGGATCGGTATGAAAATTTTTTGAAAATGAGCATTCGTCAAGTCGAACGCCTGAACGAGTTAATTGACGGGCTTTTGGATGTTTCTAGAATCCAGAATGGCAGATTTGTTGTTGAGCCGATCGAGACGGACGTGGCGCGCTTGTTTGTTGACTGCATTCAAAACCGTTTGCAAGTCATTAGTCAAGAGGCAGGGATGTCGCTGAATATCGAGGCTCCTGACTCCCTAGTCACCTGGGTAGATCCGATTCGCTGGGAGGAGTTGATTACCAATTTGGTGATGAATGCGATCCGTTTCTCGCCTGAGGGAGGTGTCGTATGGGTGAAGCTCCGGCCCGAAGGAGGTGGCTTTCGCTTGACGGTTCGGGACCAGGGTCCGAGCGTACCGGAGGTCGATCGTGAGCGAATTTTTCAACCTTTCGAGCGGGCCCAGAGAACGAGTCGATTCGGTGGCCTAGGTCTGGGACTTTTCATTTCTCGGCAGATTGCGCAGCTCCATGGTGGAAGTGTGAATTTGATTGAAAGCATTCCTGGGAAAGGCAATGTCTTCGAGGCCTATTTTCCAATGCGAAACCCTCGGGCTCTCTCATTGGCATGAGGGTTTTACCGAGCCTGCGAAATTTTCGTTCGTGTACTCGCGGCGGGTCCATCCATTCCGCCCACTCTCCGGTTGGAAAGCGAATGACGGGCATCCAGCTTCGAAACAATTGGGTCGTGAGTAAGTGGCCGGGATGTCCTGGTTCGTGGATCGGCTCCAGGGTGGCGGGGTCAATGATTTCGATCCAGCTCGCTTCGCTAAAGGTACGGTACTCATGAATCGAGCAGTCCTGGTCTGAGTAGCCAATTAGCCCGATTTGTGGATTGGAGTAACCCATCGGTCGTACGGCTGCGTTTGGAAAAAGTGCTCGGATCGGGAGCAGCTGCTTTGGATCGGCAAATTCGCTACCGAACAAGATCAGTTTGATCCCCACGCGCAGGGACTGCGTGAGTACTCGTTTTTTTAAAAAATAGGCGACAAGATCCTTTAACGTGCGAAGTGGGGCAGCAAGGACGCTGACCTTGAGTTGAATGAGTTGGTCAATCATCGTCTGCTCGATCGGTAGGCCTGTCATAGGAATGTGCAGAATGTCGATGGGGGATCGGTGAAGGGCTTCACTCAGGAGGAGAAAATCTCCGGTAGCATCGCCGGCATTGAAGAGATTGACTAATCGATCCCCTCGCTTGAGTTTTCCGGCGGCTAATCCGCGACCAAAAACGCTTACCATGAAGTTCCACTCTGTTTTAGTGTAGACGGAGTAGATGTCTTGTCCTTCGTTGACGCGGCCTTTGAAAATGACTCCGTCGGTCGGTAATAGGGGCTGTTCACGAGACGTCTTTTTTTTACAGTAACTCCAGAATTTTGATGGAATTGTAATTGGTATTTCTTCGATAGAAATAGGTTCATTAGCAACGCCTCTATAGAGAAGATTGTGAAATTCTGAGCTAATTTTCGCTTTTTTAATTAATTCTATAAGTTTAAAATCCATTAACATATGAATAATAATCCCCCATTTCAATTGCGCTTTTACATCTTTCTAATGTCTCTTCTCAAGAGCTTTTAACGGTCCAACTGTTGCAGCTGCAGAGAAATTAAAGGTGGGACTGATGAATGAGTCGTACGCCAACAGGGTTAACCATCGCAAAAATTAGGGGAGTTAAGCTCAGGGTGCATTTTAGCTTGTTCTTCCTGCTGGCTTATATTGTGTTTGTAGCAAGCGGGCAATTTCCATTGATTGTGGGTCAATCAGGAATTAATCCCTTTATGATCTATGGTAGTCCAGTGCTTTGGGGTGTTGTCTTTGCTTTGGGGCTTTTTTTATCAGTGGTTTTGCATGAGTTTGGTCATGTGTGGGTGGCTCAGTCGATGGGGGTAAAGGTGTCTGGTGTGACTTTAATGATGCTGGGCGGAGTGTCTGAAATGGAAAAAATTCCTGATCAGCCCTTTGCTGAATTTAAGGTGGCGATTGTTGGGCCGTTGGTGAGTTTTGCAATCGCTGGCCTCCTTTGGGCTTTGGGCGCGATGGTGAGTTCGCCTAATACACAGCTTTTTGCCTATTGGCTATCAAGAGCTAACTTTGTTCTGGGGATATTTAATTTGTTGCCTGCATTTCCTTTGGATGGTGGCCGGGTATTTCGTTCGTTGCTTGCGGCAAGGCAAGGGGCTGTGCAAGCGACCGCGACTACGGTTTCTTTGGCCAAGGGCTTAGCGTGGGCGTTAGGGATTTTGGGCTTCTTTCAGTTTAATATGATTTTGATGTTGATTGCTGTCTTCATCTATTCGGCTGCGAGCAGTGAGCTGATGATCTCGGAAAGTCGCGGCCTTTTGCATGGAATCACCGTGGGAGATGTCGGTGTGAGGACCCCGTCCTTGTCTGAGGATACTCCGCTCAAAGAGGCCGCTTCGTTGATGTTTCAGACCCGGAGTCGTGTTTTGCCCGTGAGAGCGGCAAATGGCCAACCCATGTTGGTGAGCCTGAAGCAACTGCGCAGGGTACCTCGGGATTCTTGGAGCGAGGTTTCGGTGAAGGATTTGATGATCCCTTGTCCTCTGGTTCCTGAAAGTACTGCGCCGTTGGAGGACGTTTTGGCCGAACTGGCCTCGGTCGAATTCCTTCCCTTTGTCGAGGGTGGTGCGGTAGCGGGAGTGGTCCGCTACCAGGATTTGGCCGATCTCGTGGACTTTAGAAGCTTGGATGAAGGCTTTTCGGGAAAGACAAAAAAAGCAGGTTAGGCGCGGTGTAGTGCTATTTGGTTTGTCGTTGATTGAGCGCCAAGATTTTGTCGGCTAGTTGGTTCTTGTTGACCGGCTTCATGATGTAGTCATCGACTCCGGCGTTGACAGCTTCGACGATGTGTTGATTTTCTTTTTCTGCGGTGATCATAACGAATGTAATGTTTTTGAGCGCTTCACTGCTTCGCACTGCTTGGAGGAGTTCGAGGCCGCTGACTTTTGGCATATTCCAATCGCTGAGGATGAGGTCGAAAGGCTGTCCGCTTTTTTGGGCGTTAATCAGCTTTTGTAGAGCTTCTTCGCCGTCGACTGCCCCCTCTACTTTTTCGTATCCTAGCTCGGAGAGCGCCTTCGCCACGAGATTTCTAAAGACTACGAAGTCGTCGACATACAAAACTTTGGAGGTTTTCGAAATCATCACTCTTTTCCTTTTTTAATAAGACACAATAGCCTGTATAAAAATTTTAACTCAAAGTTGATTTTGATTCAAAATAATTTATATAAAAATATTTTTTGTAATATTATTGAATTATGCCTAAAGACGAAGAAAATCATAAATTTTTACTTAAGGTCATACCTGTAGGCATTCTTGAGTTTGATCGTGAGGGTGTCATTTGTCCCGATTACTCTACTTTTTGTGAGTGGATCTTTGCGACAAAAAATATTGCGGGCCGATCCATTGACGATGTTTTACTGAAGCCTTGTCGGGCTAGGATGAAGCTGGGGGAAGCCGAGGCGTTTGAGTTAATGCGCGAACAGTTTAGTGCGCTTCAGCTAAAGTTCGAAGAGGTTCAGATTCACTTACCTAAGCAGCTGTTTTTCGTTTCTCTGGAGGTTGCAGGGGTTGAGCGTTCACTTAAGGTGACTTATCACCCGATTTGGGTGCAGTCCGTTCTCGAAAAGATGATGCTCGTCATTGAGGATCAGACCGAATTGCTCAACGCCAAGCAGGTTCAGAGTAAAAATAAGAGCGAGGTCGAGCTAGGCTTAGTGCGGCTGATGCAACTCAGGAGTTGTGCCGAGGATATCCTGCCGATCGTGATGGACGAGATCTCTGGCTTGATGGAGCTTTTGGGTGATCAGATCAGTAAAAAAGAGGAATCTGCGGTGCTCAGTAGTTTGCATAGTATTAAGGGTAACGCGTTAGCTGCCGGGTTCGCTTTGATGGGCCGTCAGGCTCAAGAAAACGAGAGCTACATTAAGGCAGCGCCTCTAGGGGCGAGCTTACAAAAGGACATTAATTGGGGAACGGTCGCTGCTATGTATCAAGTTTTAACAGCGGAGTGGCGAGAGCTTCAGAGTATTTACAAAGCATTGGTTGCTAAACGACTATGAAATAACAGGCTTTTTTGTTGTGGCGACGAAAAACTGGTGAGCCATGATGGATTCGAACCATCGACCCTCACATTAAAAGTGTGATGCTCTACCGACTGAGCTAATGGCTCCCAATCAATTAGGGAGTCCATGGGTTATCAAAGACTGGCTCAGCCTGCAAGTTTTCTCTTATAAATTTATCTTTTTACTTACCGAGGAGGATATCACTCATTTTGCTCATGAGGTCTGGCTCAAAGAGATCTGCATTTTCTTGAAAGTAGGGCTTGATCGCATCCGTTGGGGGAATCTGCTTAGCCTGAGAGTAGTTGTCGACATTGTTGCAGAGACTGAGGATTTGGCTCGTGAGAGGAAGACTTCCTAGGTTTTTACGCTCGGGATAGCCTTTGCCGTTGGCGAGCTCCTCGTGCTCGTTCACGAGTCGAAGAATGAGCGGGGTGATGTATTTTTTGGATGACAAGATCTCCAGAGTTCGCTCTGGATGTTTGCGGTAGTCCTTTTTTTCTTGGGGAGTGAGTTTGTTCATGTCCACTGCGCCAGTGAAGCCCATCTTGGGTTTTCCTAGGTCGTGAACTAATCCAGCGAGAGATAAGTCGCCTACTTCTCGAGGAGATATGCCGCCGACTCGGAGTGCTAGAGCGGTTGCTAAAGAGGCGACGTTTGCGCTGTGCTGATGGTCGTCGATGGCGATGCCGGCTGACGTGAGGACACTCTTCAGTGCGCCCTTGTCTGAGCCGAGATAGTCAATAATCTTACCGACTCGATTGCGAACTCCCGCATATCCCGCTTCGGTTTCCAGGTTCTTCTCGGCGTTCTCGGCGTCAGTCACGAGAGCGTCGTAGGAAATTTCGCCCTTCTTCTTAATGTCGAAATTTTTATCAGATAAGACGTTGAGGCACATGTCCAGGTATTTGAGATAGTTTTCTTCTTCTTCGTTTCTGACGAAGAGTTTTTTGACTCCCTTTTTTTTAAGATTTTCTAAACGGGCACTATCAAAAATATCAGCTTTCTTGATATAATGAATTTGCTTTCCGGCGATGTGAATATACACATCAAAGAAGAGCTGGGAGTTAGGTCGTAACGTATTTAATCTAATAGGTATATGGTCCATGGATAATGCTATTTTATTTGAATTTAGAGAAGAATCAAAACAAATTCTATCTGAATTGGTAGAAATCGTGGAAAAGATCGAGGGCGACGCAACGTGTAAGAATAATCCGAATTTCGCCGACTTTTCTCAGCGTATTGACCGTATTATGGGTGCCTCGAAGACCATTGCGTTGCTATTTCCCTTGAATACTGGGCTAAAAGAGATCGGGAAAATTACGGCGCTTTGTAAAGCGATGGGTTACAAGGCGACTGAAGTCGATTCACCACTTTTGGTGCCTATATTCTGTGGGTTTTGGGCTGATGCGGTCGAGGTCTTGGTAGAGGTGATCGATAATATTGAGAATGCAACTAAGGTCGAGCGAATTATTGCCGGTTTTGTTCCTGTGGTGCGAAAACGGCTTGAGTGGCTGGCGAGTAAGCTTGAGGTTGTTACTTCGAAAGAGGTTGCTAATACCAAGGAGCTAAATAACATGATTAATGATCTTTTTAAGTAGGTTTCGGTTCTTTGATTAGGGCAGAAGCCTAAAGACGGGGCCGGAGCCCCGTCTTTTTTTTCATTTATTCTCGAAAACCCTTTGTGAGTGCGCCGAGGAAAGTTTCAGTAAATCGGTCCATTTTTTTGGATTCTTCAATTACTAGATCGTCTCGAACTTTGAGAGGTTCTACGCGAGGTTTACCTAAACGTACCACGGTGCGGCTATCAAATTCCTTGCAGAATTGAATCATCTGTGACTCAATTGGGATCTTATCTGCAAAGCTTCCCTTTGGAAAACCCTTTCCGTTAGATCGCTCATGAACAGAGATGAGCATGTTTCTCATTTTTTCGGTCATGGCGATTTTTCGATCGAGGACGACGTTTAAGCTTTGTTGAGGATAGCTCTTATATTCTTCGAGTTGAGAAGATGTGAGCTCATTAAATCGGTCCTCTCGGATTTTCTTCGTAATGTCTGGGTGTAAAAAGACGAGTCCGAGGTCGATCAGCAAAGCAACTAACATGATGTCGTCAATTTTAAGGAGTCCGCATTGCAGGGAGAAAACAGAAGCATAGGCAGCTACTGCGGGTGCTCGCTCGACAGAGCCAAATTCTCCAACGGTCGAGTTATTAATGATTTCCCAGGCGGCAGAGAACTCCGCTAAGGTTGCAAGCAAGTCTTGGCATAGCGCCCGTACCGAGGCGAGTAGTTTTTCTCCTTCCGCGAAGGAGGTTCTCTCGGTTTGGTCGGTGAGAGTGAGGACTAGGTTTGAGTATTGGGAATAAAGCGCTAAGAATTGCGCCCGACAACGGCGAGATAAGCCGGCACGACTGCGGTCGTTTAATTCTTCAATGTACTTTTTATACAGGTGGGTTTTGGAGCGGTGAACATAGACCTCACCGACCTCGAGTACTTTTTGGATTTTACTGTCATCAGGAACTACTCCTTTGAACAGAAACTTAACGAATTTTCTTCTCTGAGGCATTAAGTGGTAAATGTCAAATGGCAGTTCTTTTCCAGGAATAATATCCGAGCCCTTGAGTGGGAGGTAAGAGGCGCGGAGAGCTTGAGTAATGGCAAACTCGAGCTTGCTTGAGGTAAAAAGTTCGTCTTCCAGGAGGATGATGTCAGCCCCTGACTTTTTGGCAAACGTGGCTGCCTCCTTAGGGAGAGATTTCAAGACTCCGCATATTACGAAGCTGCCGGGATCCACCTGTTTCGCTGTTTGGGCCAGCTCTGCAGCAATATTAGGATTTTTTGGGTCTCTTACGAAGGCGATGAGAATCGATTGCTCGAAGGTCGCGTCCAGAAATTCTTCGATGTTTGCATAACATTTGTAGGTGTAGCCGAATTCTTTGACCATTTCCTCAATTCTTTGAACGAGTCGCGAATCTTCAGTGACTAAACCTATATCATAGCGTGTGCTCATGGACGTCCCCCTGCGTTGCCGACTTGAGTCGAATTAACGTGATCTCAGAAGGTATCAAGAAACGGTGGGCCGGGCCCCAGTATCCTGTACCTGCGTTAACATATACCCACATTTTGCCATGTCGATTGAGTCCGCGGTAGTACCTATGTGCAAGTTTTACCAAAAAATTCCACGGAAAAAATTGCCCAGCATGCGTGTGGCCGGAAAGCTGAAGTTGAAATCCCGAGGGCTCTGCTTCCAGGCAGCTGTCGGGGCGGTGCGCCAAAAGAATACGTAAGTCGGAATTTTGAGGATGGAGGGCTGCCTTGCTGGGGCTTGAGCGGTGACTCTCGATAAAATCGTGAGCACCGGTGTCTGTCACTCCTCCTAGGAGCAAGTTGGAACTTTTGATTTGGATCAGACGGTTCTCATTGAGGAGCGGGGTGAATCCGAGTTGCTTCACGGTCCGGAGCCAGTCTTCTGCACCCCAGTAATATTCGTGGTTCCCAGTGACATAGAATACACCGAGGGGTGCCTTGAGTCCTGCGAGGGGCTCAATATGTTGTGCTAACCGCTCGGGAGTTCCGTCAATCAGATCCCCGGTCACTGCAATGAGATCGGGCTGAGTGTCGAGAACCTGCCGTACGACCTGGGCGACGAAATTTTTTCGAATTGTAGGTCCCACATGAAGATCTGAAATTTGGGCAATTTTAAGTCCGTCGAGGTCTGCGGGTAGATTTTCGATAGGAACCGTGACCTCTTGAATTTTCGGGCCAGAAGCGGCCTCTAGAAAACCTAATGCGCTGCTACCTCCAGCTAACCCGAGCAAGCCTGATGGCACGCCTACGGCTAAAAAATCGCGTTTGATGGGGTCGAAGGCTTGAGGGATAAGAAATTTTCTGATGCTGAGATAGGCAAGATTGAGGACGTCAATCGGTAATGAATAAATGAGAAACGAGGCCCAGAGTCCCATAGTCAGGGATCCTACCCAAAAAAATCCTCTCATTAAGAGCGAGTCAATGGATAATTGAGGAAGGCGATAGGCCAGCATAGAACCCATGATGACTAAAAAAACCGCTCCATTGAGGGCCCAGTTCAAGAGTTTTCGATTGGGCGCAAATTGATTCAATTTGAATCCGGTGTAATAAAATAAAATTGCCAAAACAATCGGGAAAAATAGAATTCTATATTTCATAGGTAAATTGTACCACGACTTTAAGCGCTAGGATGTTTGTAGGCATCTTTTTTGCTCGATGGTCCTCACTTGGTTTTGAGCCGAGGGGCGCGGGGGATAAGAGATGCATAACTTGTTTGGTACAGATGGAATTCGGGGTCGGGTGGGCGAGTATCCGATGGATGGTCAGACTCTGGATGCACTAGGTCTTGCGATCGTTAAGTATTTGGGACTACAACTCAAGGCTGGAATTCCTCGTGTGGTAATTGCCCGAGATACCAGGATTTCTAGTGCTCCCATTGAGGCGTTCTTGAGTGAGCTTCTGGTGAATCAGGGGGTTGAGGTCTATTTGATCGGGGTGCTTCCTACTCCGGCAGTGCCGCGACTCATCCGTTTTTTACAGGCGGATTTAGGTTTAATGATTTCAGCATCGCACAATCCTTACTTTGACAATGGCGTCAAGATCTTTGATCGAAGGGGAATTAAGCTGGCCGAAAGCGAAGAGATTTTGCTGACGCAGTTCATTTTGAGCAAAGGTGCTCGAGTTCCTTTGTGCAACAGTTCACGCATGAAAGGTCCGTTTTCATTTGTAGAGGGGAGGCGGCTCTATATGGAGGCGCTGCAGGAAGTTTTGTCCATGGGTCAGGTGCCGCGGGGCCTAGTTGCTGTGGTGGATAGTGCGCATGGAGCGACATGGCGTGTGGTGGAGGAGGTGTTTCAGTCTGCCGGTATGAATCTGCATGTCATCGGGAACGCTCCCGATGGGTTTAATATCAATGATCATTGTGGTGCGCTTTATCCGGAAAGCTGCGCGCGAGCAGTTTTAGAATCTGGCGCGAATATCGGGATTGCGCTCGATGGGGACGGCGATCGTTGTGTATTAGTGGATGAGCTCGGAAAGGTCCTTTCGGGGGATGAAGTGCTCGGGATTTGTTCCCTAGATTGTCACGAACGGGGACAGTTGGTTCCTCCGATCGTAGTGTCTACCGTTTTAGCAAATATCGGGTTGGAGATGGCCCTCTACGACCGGGGAATTTCCTTGCTGAGGACTGCTGTGGGAGATCGACAGGTTTTGATGCGGTTGATCGAGCGACGGTGTGTTCTCGGTGGAGAGCCCTCGGGACATTTTATTTTTTTAAATATGGGTACCACTGGCGATGGAATTGTAGCTGCTCTTCAGGTGTTGGGGATTATGGCTCGGACCGGTCAGCCTCTCTCGGAGTTGAGGCGATCGATTCGTCTTTTTCCTCAAGTGTTCGTGAATGTCCCGGTGAAGCAAAAGGTTCCATTGGCAAATTTTCAAGAGATCAGTGAAGTGATTTCGTCGGTCGAGTCTGCTTTGCACAACCGAGGAAGGGTGCTCGTGCGTTATTCGGGGACGGAGTCAGTCGCCCGAGTCATGTTGGAGGGCGAGGACATGCATCGGATTCAGTTCTTTTGTGATGAGATTGCTTCGGTTCTGGATCGGCAGCTGAATGCTTGAGCAGAAAGGGTGATTCGGTTTTTTAGAGCTTGAGGTGCAGGCTGAATTGTGACCCGTATTGGTAGGTGATGCTGTCGGGTTCGGTGACGCCGAGGAGCTTGCCGGGGGTATCGGTCGGTAGAAATCCGATAAAGGTCTCACGAAAGGGAGTCATTTCGAAAAAAGGCTGGATCGAGACGGCGAGGTCAGAACTGAGCCAGTAGGTGACGGGTGCTCGAACTTGATAAGAGATGCCGCTTTTAAGTCGATTCATGATGCTGGAGGATTGCCCCGTGGAGGTGTAGGTTCCTGGGAACGTCAGTTCGAACTCGCCTAACAAGGGGAGTGCAAGGGAAGGTTCCAGACCAATATGAAAGTGGGGCGTCCACGCGTAATCCCACTGAAGTCCGATTGGGAGAGAAATTCTTGTGTAAAATTCCATGAGGTCTGGGCTTGGGCTTTTTTGAATTGAGTTGAGGTGCCTCCGCCAGTGCCTCCCGCGTATCCCTGTGAATAACGAGATCTGATGAGATCCTGTGTCGACGAGTCGGTATCCGGCCGTGATGTGGCATTGTAGAATGGATAGCCCACTTGTAGATGTAAATAGATCGCCCGATTGAAGCGCTCCATCATAAAATACCGAGCTCGAGAGGTAGCTGAGTTGAGTGCCGAACGAAAAAGGTGAGCCGTTGTTCGACCTGGATTTGTAGGCGAGTGAGTATCCAGAGATGAGCCCTCTTTCTTCACTTTTGAAGCCAGGTTGCGAAGGCATATCTTCCTTGTAGTCAAAGTGCTCGAGTTCTGTTCCGATAATGAGCTCTTGATGCAGGGGTTGATCCTCGATGGGACTGGGGAGTGTGGAGTGGAATTCGGATGCGCCCGCAACGGAGGGTAAGGACAAAAGCGCCACGGAAAGAAGGTTGCTGAAAAGATTTGTTTCTGCTGTAAACACAGGATTGTTTATTTATTCGGTATTTAAGAAAATCACAAGGAATTATTAAACTATCAAGCCATATTGCTGTTTAATAACTAAACTAAATCAAGTGAATTAGGCTGATAGAGGTTGGATTGCTTAGGGTTTCGGGTTTTCGCTATAGGTTTTTAGGATGGCCCTCACTCCATGTCCGAGTTCAAAAGAATGTCCGAGTTCCTGAAGAGTGAGTTCTAGAGCGGATATGCCGGTGATGATGTCGAACCGGTCACAATAGCCGAAGTGGGAAAGGCGAATGATTTTGCCCTCAAGTTCGTCTTGTCCTCCTGCGATGATCACCCCGTGTTTGTCGCGCATGAGTTTTGGGATGAGCTTCCCGTCAGAAATCGAGGAGGGGACGATGACTGCGGTCACCGCGTTGGAAGGGGCTTTTTTGGAAAGTAGCTCGAGATGGAGGGCTTTGACGGCGCTTCGGGTTGCCTTGGCCAAGAGTTCGTGGCGTTTAAAGACGTTGTGAAGGCCTTCGTCTCGAATCATCCGTAGGCTCTCTTGGAGGCCCTGGATGAGGGAGATGGCTGGAGTCCAGGCTGTTTGATTCTTGGTTTGTGCGTGTCGCTCTCGGGAGAGATCAAAATAAAATCGGGGAAGATCGGCGCGCTCATGGGCTTGCCAAGCTTTTTCACTCAGGGAGATCATCGCTAGCCCCGGTGGGAGCATGAGTGCTTTTTGCGAGCCCGTGATGAGCACGTCAATGCCCCAGGTGTCCATGGGAAGGTCAAAAACCCCGCAGGCAGTGATGGCATCGCATACGGAAAGCATGCCTGCCCGAGAAGCGATCCGGCAGATGTCTTCGGTCGGCATGACGACTCCCGTGGAGGTCTCCGAAGCTTGAAAAAGAATTGCCCTAGCGTCGGGATTTTGGATGACGCATTCTTCAAGTGCTGCAGGCTCTAGGGCATCCCCTGGGGGGAGGGCGATTTCGATCGGATGGAGGCCAAAAGTTTGGGCCAGCTGGGTCCATCGTTCACCGAACTTACCGCCGTTGATTGTGATGACTTTCTGGCCCTTTTGAAACAGGTTCGTGATCGCGGTTTCCATCGCTCCAGTGCCAGTTGTGGTCAAGAGGAGGACCTCTCCCTTAGTTTGATAAAGGTACTTGAGGCCGTGGCGCACCTCTTCGAAGAGGTTTTGAAAAGCTGGGGTTCTATGGTGAATAATGGGCTTGGCAAAAAGGGCGCTGATCGACTCAGGAATGGGTGTCGGACCGGGTGTCAGTAAGTACGTTTTCCTCATAGTGCTCCCTGGGTGGTGTGACGGGGTGGTTAATCCTGGAGTAACTACTGGTTGAGAACGGCGGGTGCAGGCCTAAAAGCTATTTGGTGACCTTAACTTGCCGCTTTTGAGTTTTATCGACAATGATTTCATCAATGATTGCCAATGCTTCGTGTCTCAAATCGTTCTCATAAATAAAACGGTAAAAATTTTCCATGTCGGGATGGTGTCTAAAATTCTTAAACGATGCTGACATTTCACTACCGCCAGCGGCCGCCAACGCGGCAGCATTGCCACCAGCTCCGCCAGCGCTTTCGGCTTCTTCCTCTGCCTCTTCGATGTCGTCTGCGTCTCCGCTGGGCGCGGCAGGAGCCGCCTCGAGGGAATCCTCATCCTCGTGGAGGGGCGCGGCCTTGTCTTTTTTGGACTCGACCTGAGATTTTGCAGGTTTTTTATTAGACTCTTTTTTGGCTGGAGCCGACTTCGGTTTGGCTTTAAGGCTCATCTTAGATTCCTCGGCAATGGTTCCTCAGAGAAAGTTCTGCGAAATAAGCTTTTTCTTACCTTAGTCAGGGGGAGATCAAAAGCAAATTCTTACGGTTACCCCGGGCGCAGGCGTGTTCGTTGGGGCGCAGGCCGCCTGCCGCCAGGGGAAGTTCATGAGAGTGCTTTTCGTTAGAGTGCTTCGAGAATGACGATCATTCCCAAGCCCCCTGCTGCGCAGACGGATACTAAGGCCAAATTTTTCTTTCGGGCTCGAAGTTCGTGTAAAGCTTGGAGAATGACTCGGGTACCTGTGGCTCCAAAGGGGTGGCCGATGGAAATGCTGCCCCCGTTGACATTGAGGCGGGAGCGATCGACCTGGCCGATGGCATGGTCAAGGCCGAGTTTGTCCTTGGCCCAGCTTTTGGATTCAATGGCTCGTACGGTAGAAAGCACCTGCCCCGCAAAGGCCTCGTGCATTTCAATGAGATCGATGTCTTCCCATTTGACTCCGGCTAGTTTCAGGGCCTTGGGGATCGCAAAGGCAGGTCCGATGAGGAGGGGTTCTTTCTTGATGTCTACCCCCGCCGATGCGACAGCGCGGATGACGCCGAGCGGGCTGAGGCGGAGCTCACGAGCTCTTGATTCGCTCATGAGTAGGGCCGCCGAGGCACCGTCGGTGAGAGGGCTTGCATTTCCTGCGGTGATCGAGCCATCGCGATAAAATACAGGCTTGAGTTTGGCTAGCTTTTCGACTGAGGTATCTGCCCGGACATCGGTATCCCGCTCGATGATTCTTCCGTCGGCCGTGGCTACCGGAATGACGTGAGATTGGTAAAATCCTTTTTCCCAGGCTTGGAACGCTTTCTTGTGGCTCTCGACTGCAAACTGGTCTTGTTCTTCGCGACCTACTTTAAATTCTCGAACCATGAGGTCGGCAGATTGTCCCATGGTGAGTCCTGTGGTGGGCTCTTTGATTCCTGGCGCCATGGGCGTAAAAAATCCAGGGCGTAGGTGAGTGGCGTGGGCTAGTTTTTGGGCTGGGGTCTTCGCTTTTCCGAAGTCTTGGAAAAAGTCGGTTGCCTCCTGGCTGAAAAGCGCCCGAATGGAGCTGATAGACTCAACACCGCCTGCAATTCCGACGTCAATCTGTCCGGCCTGAATTTTAGCCGCGATTCCAGCTGCAGCCTCAGCAGAAGAGGCGCAATACCGGTTAATTGTTGTGCACGGAATGGAAGAAGGGAGGCCAGAGTCGAATAAAGCTTCTCTCGAGATGTTGGTGCCTTCCGCTGGGGGACTCACGATTCCAAAATAAATTTCTTCGACTAAAGCAGGGTCGACTTCAGAGCGGGCCATAGTTTCTCTGAGGGCTGCCCCTCCGAGAGTCGATGGAGGCATTTTCTGAAATACCGTTCGAGCTTTTACGAAAGGCGTTCTT
>CAINWE010000168.1 GCA_903854365.1 Oligoflexia bacterium | reverse complement strand
GATAGCCAATGTTTCCCCAACTGTTTTTACCTTGTTTTAAGTGGTACGGAGTATCAAGGTCTGGATGTTTCTTAATTCCTTCTGGAATAGATAGAAAAGTTGGAGCGATTCCAAACGCAATCCAGTGAGTCCAGGCAGTCTCATAAGTCGAGTCGGGATCCTCACAAAGAATGATTAACTCGCGGGTTCCGGGCGGTGGGCAAGTCCATTCTAGAGCGGGGTTATGGTCGTCGCCTTCGCCCGTGAATTGCTGAGCGATTGTACCGCCGTTTGAAAATGAAGTAGATCGAAGTGTCATAGGTCCAGGGATCGGCTGGGGGGGGAGAGGCCTTTTTTGGGGTGTCTTGGATGCCCGATCGGTGAGTAAAGATGGTCCGATTTCGGCGGGGAAAAGAGCTTTAAAGTCCTCCGGGAGTTGAGATTTGAGATGCCTAATTTGGCCGGCGTCTACGAGGTTGTGAAGGCCTGCTAGAAACTCTGAGCAAACCGTCTGAGCAAAATCGTCCTGCAGTTTGAAGCGCGATGTGAGTTCTGCAATGACCCATTCGACTGAGATGGTACGATCGGGTCCGGAGGGGAGCATGAAAAGGGAATGTTGGGCGAGCTTTGGGAGTTGTGCGATAAAATGCGCGGCTGCCGTTGCGCTGACTCGCATTACTAAACAGCTTAAAAGAAATTGCACGATTTGAGGTGCGAGCTCCTCGCTGACGCCCGTCTGCTTGGCTAAAAATGCGCAGAACCGATCCATCGTCTGGTGAAGGTGGACTTCTGATCGTCGTTGTGAACGGAGTGAGGGCGACGATTGGAAATACAAGGAAAGCCGGCGCCCGATCTGTCTCTGGATGATTCGAGAGAGTTGGCGAGGTGCCAAGATGCCTGCCGCAATGAGGTCATCCAGTGTAATGATCCCAATCGCTCGCTCGCGATGATGCGCATCTACAGAGAGGATAGGTACGCGCCTGATTCCGTAGGTCTCCATGAGCGCAATCACGTCATTTAAGCCTGCGCTTTCTGAAATTTTGTGAACCTCAGGAGTCATGATTCGCGAAAGGGGAATGTTGACTTCGCCGATTTCAGCTGCCCACCGACAGGCAAAATCACGATCGGAAACAATACCTACTAGCTTACCCTCGTCGTTCATGACGAGCACACAGCCGACCTGGTGATCTCGCATCGCCTTGGCCGCCGTTTGAGCAGGACTATCTTCGGGCAAGATAATGACTTTCCTGTGAATCAACGATTGAAGTGAAATTGTCATGAAAATCCAGAGATGCGAGGATTATGCCTCTTTTAGCTGAAATCGGGTGGGATTTCCTCTGGGTGAATTTGGGGCGATGACTCGGGCGTGATTTCTGGCTCGGTTGTTCCAGGGGAAATCTCGGGCGTAGTCCGTTGCGGTATTATTTCTGGAATGAGAATAGGCGGCTTTTCTGGCGGCATGGGTGGGGAGGGTACTTCGGGTTTCTGGTTGTCGGCTGTAGTGAGAGGGGTCATCCTGTTGCGATGACTGCAAATTGAAAACCATTTAAAAATATCCGGCCAAAAATTTCTGAAATTTGAGTATGTGAGGATTGCTTCGAGTCCGATGTTTTTGGATGAAGTCACATCAGTTTATTATGAATTGAACTTTTCGTCAGATGTCTAAACGATAGACACTTTGGTCGTGGATTGATGGGTATATTTTTTATGAAATGGTGATTTAAGTATTTGATATTGAAATACTTTTTTTACATAAAAAATATGGCATTAAGCTTGAACTGACTGGTTGCGTCACCTGCGAAAGTTTAGGGAGCCAACCTCAATTGGTTCCTGAAGCGAGATGTAGGAGTTGGGGTTCTTAAGTGGATTTGGTTGCATTTTAAATTAAACAATTAGATTGTATGACATTGTATAACAATGCGTTTTTAGTGGCGGCTTTGGCAGGCTTTCTCGGGGCTTGCGGATCGGCTCCGAGTCAAAAGGTCAATGCAACAGGGACTTGTAGTGTGTCAGTTCGCGGTAGCGAAGTTGCGTGCGTGAATATGTCGATTACGGGAGCTGCTCAAGGGGTTTCGAGTACCGATTTGCAATCTGCATTGAATTCGAGTTGTAGCACGGCCTTTCCCAGTGCAACCTTTGTTCCGGGGCTGTCTTGTAGTCAAACTGATGCGGTCGGTTTTTGTAAGTGGAGTCGCCATGTATCTGCACAGGATGGAAGTGGCACCGTGACGTTCGTTCTTGTTTATAAACAGGGGAGCGTTTCAAGTCTAACTGAGGCCTGTCACGCAGCGGGCGGCACGTTCTCCACTAGTTATCCGAACTGATACGATTTTTTCGGTCATTCGCTGCTCACTGTGTCGATTTGATCAAGATCGAGTCGACACAATGAGCAGAGATAAATGGGATGTGCTGGGTCTGTGAGAGTTGTTAGAACTCGTCGTTAAACGTGACTGAGTTGCGGCTACTCTCAAAGCCCTTTTGGTATTCTGTTACCCGTTTCTCAAAGAAATTGGTGAGCGGCTGGAGGTCTTGTAAGACCATAAAGCTGAAGGGGTTCTTAGAAAGATAGGCTTTGCTGAAGCCGAGTTGGGTTAATCTTTGGTCAGCCACGTATTCTAAGTATTCTCTCATGAGTTTTGGTGAGAGTCCGCTGACTCCAAAGTTGAGAGCATCTTGGCAGAAGTTCATCTCGACTTGGATCGCTTCTTCGACCATGAGCTTCATTCGTGCTTCGAGCGCGGCATCGAAAAGGTGAGGGTATTCTTTCCGGATGGCTGCAACTGCCGCCATAGCACCTTCGATGTGGAGGGTTTCATCGCGGAAAATCCAGTTGGTTGCAGTAGCAAGGCCCGGAAGAAGTCCCTTATTTCTCAGGAAGTAAACGTAGGCGAAGGATCCGAAGAAAAATAGCCCTTCTACGCAGGCTGCAAAGCAGATGAGGTTTTCAATGAATTGACGTTTGCGATCGTCGGTATCGAGATTGTTGAGTTCATTGATCGAGTCCATGTACTTAAAGCAGAAGTCCGCTTTCTGCTTAATTGAGGGGATGTTTTGATAAGCGTCGAACGCTGCCTGGCGCTCTTCGTGATCCGGGATATAGTTGTCCACGAGGAGTAAGTAGGTTTCGACGTGCAGCATTTCGTCAAAAAGCTGCTTTCCTAAGAACATCCTCATTTCGGGTGAGTTGATGTGTTTGTAGAAATTTAAGACCAAATTATGCGCAACGAGATTGTCAGCGGTAGCGAAAAAAGCAACGAGCCGGCGAATGAGGTGCGCCTCTTGCGGTGATAGTCGATCTCTTAAATGCTCAAAGTCTACGGAGAAATCAATTTCATCAGTGGTCCATATATTCTTTAGAGAATTTTTGTAGAGCTGAAAGAACTGTGGATACTTCATCGGCCTGAGTGTCAGGTCGAGGTTGCTGCTGAGAATCATATCAGTTACCCTTTGTCTATTAGACTTTTTATATCATGCTTTGTCTATTGCGCATGATCTGTGGTTGAGTTCTTTAAAAATCTAAAGTTTAAGACTATTTAAACCTACCAGAAAAACTCTCTACTGGCAAGATTCGCAGCTTTCTGGATTCTCTAAAGAGCAGGCAATAGCCTCTGCCTGGGGCACGGCTTCAACTGTGGTCTTTTTAATTGCAGTTTTGGCTCGTGATCTTAGATAATAAGTAGTCTTAATTCCTTGTTTCCAGGCATACATATACATGGAAGAAAGTTTGCCGATCGTGGGGTTTTCGAGGAAAAGATTGAGAGACTGAGATTGACAGATAAATGTCGATCGGGCTGCTCCCATTTCGATTAAATCCTTTTGCGATATTTCCCAAACGGTTTTGTACAGTTCTTTCAGCTCCGTTGGAATTTCTTCAATGTCCTGAATCGATCCATCCATTGAGATGATTTTTGATCTCAGTTGTGCGTTCCAGAGGCCCATCTTCTTGAGATCTGCGATGAGGTATTTGTTAACCTGTAAGAACTCACCGCTTAGGGTCTCGCGCTTAAAGAAGTTCGAGATTTGAGGCTCAATGCTTTCAAAGCTTCCGACGATCGATGCAATGGTTGCCGTGGGCGCGATGGCGATGAGCAGGCTATTGCGAATTCCTTTAGATTGGACTTCTCGAGCCAGGGTATCCCAGTCGAAGTGCAGTTCTGGGAGTGCTGCCTCTGTCTTTCGAGCCAGTTGGACTTGAAGCTCAGCTTGCTCGTAACGACTCTCTCGAAATGCTGGGAAGGATCCATGCGCCTGTGCGAGTTCCATACTGGTTTGCACGGCATGGTAATAGATGGTCTCAGCAATTTGCGCAGAAAGATCTCGAGCTTCTTGAGAGGTGAAAGGCAAACGCATTTTGAAGAACGTGTCTTGTAGGCCCATGACCCCCAGACCGATGGGTCTCCATTTTTGGTTGGAGCCTCGAGCTTCTGACGTGGGGTAGAAGTTGATATCAATGACTCGATCTAGGAATGTCACCGCCTTTTGAACGGCTTGAGCGAGTTTTTTAAAGTCAAAGACGCCTGCTGGGTTGACGAATGTGACCAGATTTAAGCTGCCGAGATTGCAGACGGCGGTTTCCCGATCCGAAGTGACTTCGAGAATTTCGGTGCAGAGATTGGAGCTGTGAATGACATGACCGGCTTTGCCGGTTTGAGCCGAGCGCCGATTCGCTTGGTCTTTGAAGCACATCCATGCATTGCCTGTTTCTGCAAGTGTCTGCATCATCCTGCCGTAGAGCGTACGAGCAGGGACTTGCTTGAGAAATTTCCCTTCTTTTTCGTAACGCTCGTAATGAGCCTCAAACTCGCTTCCAAAGGTTTGGAGGAGTTCCGGAGTGTCGGTCGGAGAAAACAAACTCCAGGTCGCATCCGCCTCTACTCGTTTCATGAAAAGGTCCGGTACCCAGAGAGCAAGATTGAGATTGTGGGTGCGTCGTTCTTCAGAACCTGTGTTATTTCTCAGTTCTAAAAACGACTCGATATCTGCGTGCCAGGGTTCTAAGTAAATCGCGGCTGCTCCCTTGCGCTTACCACCTTGGTTGACTGCGTGAACCGAGGAGTCAAAGACTTTCAGGAAGGGAATGATCCCATTACTGAGACCGTTAGTGCCGCGAATGAGCGATCCAGATGCTCGCACCGGGGTCCAGTCAATGCCGATGCCTCCGGAGAATTTGGAGAGCTTGGCGCAATCTGTGATGGATTTGTAAATCCCCTCGAGGCTGTCTTCTGCAACCGTAAGAAGGTAACAGGAGCTCATTTGAGGGTGGCGTATGCCGGAATTGAAAAGAGTCGGGGTGGCCGGCATATAGTAAAATTGACTAATCATGTCGTAGAAGTCGATGGCTTCTTGGATGGTTTGTGACAATCCGAGGGCTACCCGCATCAGCATCCATTGTGGCCGTTCAATAATTTTTCTGCTTTTTGGACTTCGAAGGAGGTATCGATCAGCTAGGGTTTTGAGTCCAAAGTACTCAAATAAGTCATCGCGTTCATGGTGGATGGCGTATTCGATGGCTCGCATGTCGCGGTTTGCGAGAGTGAATACGCATTCGTGTAAAAGCCCGTATTCAGATGCAAGTTGCACGTAATCACGGAAGGCAAGGTCACGCCCGACTTCTTTGCGAATGCCTTCGGCGAGCATGCGCGCCGCAACTTTGGAGTAGTTTGGCTCGTCGGCAGTTAGAAGTACGGCGTTCGAGATCGAGAGCTCGTCCAGTTCTTGAGTGGTGCTGCCTTGATGCAGTCCGTTAATGGTCCGTTTTGCAATCTCCAAAGACTCGACACCCTCGATGCCGCGGCAGGCTCGATTGACAGCGTGCAAGATTTTTTCGATTTTTACGTCCTCACGAGAGCCATCTCTCTTGATAACTTCCATATCAAAAATCCTTTCAGTTGAGGGTCAAAATGGGGTTTTGCTTCGGCTACTGTTCCGAGTTACTGCGGTCAAAGCGGTCGTAACGGTGCTATGCAGGTAAGCTAGACGATCCAGGGGGTGTCGTCAATTTCTTTAAAAGAAATTTTTAGAGGAGCTCCAGGCTCGAGGCTAAGCTGAACAAAAAAGATCAATTAAGACAGGTTTTAAAGTGGAGCGATGTCTTCGCTCCTGTTGGGAGACGAGGCCTTTTGGCGGAATCGGCTTCGAAGGCGGACACGACTGAGAGCCACGAGTCCGATCACGAGGAGCATGCTCAATCCGATCGTGCGATAAGCCTCGATGAGTGAGTCGGCATTTCTGCCGATGATGCCCCCTATGATGATCAAGAGTGGGATTTGGATGCAGGCGGCGAGGGCATCCGCTTTGGAGAATTGAAGTGCGCTGATTTGCGCGACTCCGGTGGCAAAATAAATGGGTCCTCGAATGAGGGGTAAGAAGCGGGTAAAAAAGATTACCCGGGTGCCATGTCGTTTAATGAGAGCAAGCGAATTTTCAACCGCATCTTTTTTAAAGATCTGACTCAAAGGTTTCTTGCTCAATGCTCGCAAACCCAACTTTCGGCCTAGAAGTGCCGGCAGAGCATTTGCGGGTAGGAGGCCAAGGAGACCTGCAGCCCAGGCCTCGATAAATCCAATTTTACCCTGACTCCAGAGAACTCCAAGACTGGTGAGGATAATTTCTTCGGGGAAGATGGTGCCGATAGCTCCCTGGAGAAGCATTCCGGTCGCGAGGACTGCGATTTTCCAGTGTTCGAGATGGCTGAGTTGATTGAGTAAATTTTCCATATTAAATAATTATATCACTCGATCGAGACGTTACATGAAGGCTGGTTGAATTGCAAACAGGCGTTCAGCCTGTCTCTGGTTTTTAATTGTTCTGGGTTGGCAACGGGACAGGGTGTTTTCGAGTGATCAACGGTGAGATGGCATGTCGTTTGAACGTTATGAAAGCATCAACACCGAATCTGAGAGGAGATTTATGAAAAAGTTATTCACGCTTTCTTTAGGCCTTTTAGTCCTTTCGTCTGCTTCGATTGCTCGTCCGGCTTTGGCAGCAGACCCTTCACCTACGAATCCGACTACCACGTCGCCAACTACGCCCCCTTCTTCGACCGAGCAAGAAATGGAATTGAATTTGAAACTCGATAAATGTACCAGCGATGTCAAACAGTACTGTAGTACCGTGACTCCTGGGCACGGTCGGGTCTTGTTTTGTCTCAAGTCCTTCGATGATAAAATCGCTGCGACTTGTAAAGAGCAGATTCACGAAATTATGAAGGAGTGGAAGCAGTTCCATCAGGCTTGTATGACGGATATTCAGAATCTATGTAAAACGGTACAACCAGGTGAAGGTAGAATTATGGCTTGCCTGAAGCAGCATCAAACTGAGCTTTCGACTGATTGCAAGGCGGCTTTGAAGTAGGTGAGTTGAGTTCGATCGCTGGTGCATCTGTAGGGTCGATGGAGGAGGCGGGGTATTGCGCGCCGTCTCCTCCATGGATCGTTTGCTTGAGAGCGTCTTATTGGCTGAAAGAGGGGGACTGGGTAACGCAGCGAACGGACTGGAGCTCGCGGGTTGCGAGCTCTGCAATTTTGCCGTTGTGTCCAATGATGCCGTAAGCTCGGCCTGGAATCATCGGGTGAAGTGAGGCTGACCAGTAGGTTCCCGTGATCATGTCCGACATGAGAGTGGGGTTGTAGTTTTCAGGAGTGCCCTGGCCCAAGAGTCGAGAGAGGATTTCATACTCCTCGATCGTAGGCAGTCTAGCTCCGAGAAGTTCGCAAAAACGGACTGCATCGGCATGATTCAAGCTCACGGGGGCGATACCGCTCCAGGTGAGGCCAGCGGCTTCGTACATCTGACCCAAGGCTCTGAGTTGCGGTCGGTTTTCAAAATAGTGGGGGTGGTTCTCGGTGATCGGTTCTACGGCGGCGGGTAGGCCTTGTTCCAGATTTTCTTCCGTGCCTGGATTGCCCTGGGATTCAAGTGCGGAGGGTGCGAATTCTGGGTTTGGGCTGAGCGCTGAATTCGCACTCGTGGTCGGGTGGTTTTGGGAGCAGGCGATGGTCATGAAGCCCAGAAAAGTCGCGGTGAATAAGAATTTGCATTGACCCAGTGTCATAATAAGTCCTTTCGTCATAGGTTCTTTCATCGTCGCGCTAGTTTGGCGCTCAATGATTTTAGTTACGTGAAGATGAATTGAGGGAATATATGATTGATTTTCAGGATTCAATAAAATTATTTTTTGATTTTTTTATATGAATCGAGGAGTCAGATTTTAAGCCTGACTCCTCGATTTTTGTCGCTCCCGAAGGGTGATTGAACAAATTATTTTGTGGGGGAGGTTCGCTGTCTGGAGCTAGAGATTGCTTTTTCGTTCAGATGAGGTCCAATATGTAGTTTTTTGAAGAAAGCGTCGCTATTCGAGGGGCGGCCAAGAAATTGCGTGAGCAAAATTGGAATTTCTTCCATGTCTCCCTTTTCCAGAATGAGGTCTCGGTATTTTTTTCCGGTTTGGGAGTCAAGAACGTCTGAATTTTCAAAGGCAGTGAAAAGATCGGTCGCATACACTAAGGACCAAAGGTAGCCGTAGTATCCAGCGTCATAACCGCCCATCAGATGTCCAAAACTGGCGGCAAAGTGGCCTCCCTCGATCGGGGCGAGGCCAGTGAGATCCTTAAAAATTCGGTTGTAGGTTGATGCCGTGTCTACGGGTCCGGTCGCCGTATGAAAGGTCATGTCCGTGAGCGCCAGAGTGAGCTGCCGAGTGTAGAAATAGCCCTGTTGGTAATCTCTCACGAGGAGCATTTTTTTCAATGTTTCTGGGGGCAGCTTCTTGCTCGGATTTTGATAGTGTCCTGAAATGAGATCAAGAATTTTTTCTTGCCAGGGCCAATTTTCGAGCATCTGGGAGGGTGCCTCGACAAAGTCTCTTGGGACGCTAGATCCCGACAGGCTTCCATACGGAGCGCGGGTCAGGGTCTGATGCATAATATGACCAAATTCGTGAAAAAGCGTGACCACCTCGCTGTGGCTCAGGAGGCTCGGTTTTCCGTTGGAGGGCGGGTTGAAATTTCCGACAATTGCAGAGACGGGAGTGCTGTAGCCGTCATGAGTGGCGCGCCCCTTTTTGAGGGTGAATGCTGCGAAATGTGAATACTTTCCCGTGCGTGGAACGAAGTCGGCATAGAAGTAGCCAACCACGGCTTCATTTCTTGAGTCGATAATTTGGTAGACCTTGACGTCAGGTGACCAAGGTTTTGCTGACTCGACCAGTTGAAATTTCACGCCGAGAACTTGCGCGTAAATTTTGAACATTCCTTGGACTACGTTGTCGGCAGGAAAATATTCCCGAATTTCTTCATCGTCTAATTGGAATTCCTTCTTCTTGAGCTGGTAGCTGAGATAAGGAACGTCCCACGCTTTGACCTCGGTGGCACCCGCATCATAAGTTTTTTTGAATTGGAGGAGTTGGGTGAGGTCATTACGGTTGCTTTCGGCAAGCTGAGTTTTTAAGCCATTCAGAAAATTGAAAGCTTCAGACGAGTTTTTTGCCATTCTGCCGGTACTGAGTTGATAGTCTGCCCAAGTTTTATAACCCATGAGGGCGGCAATTTGCTGCCGAACTTGAATGGCCTGCTCGAGGAGGTCTGTAT
>CAINWE010000167.1 GCA_903854365.1 Oligoflexia bacterium | reverse complement strand
GGTTCCAACGACGGGTTTGGTGACCGAAGTGCACACCTGATTCTAAAAGCTCCCGCATAGTAACTGCTGGCATTGAACAACTCCTTAAAGTAAATTGCGAGTAAGTCAGACGTGGCCTGAAGGCGCTGAAGGGCTTACCGCGGTTTGGATCCGGCACGGTTGCCAAGATCATCCTCCACCTTCGTCGACCGACTCTAATCGGAACCACGTATACCGAAGGTGTGCGTAATTGGGCTCAGGATATACTGCAAACTCGAGGCAGGATGCAACTTAAATCTGGCCCGTCAGCAGGACAGCAAAAAGGCGACCATAGGGGTAACCAGCAACCCACTGGACCGGTTGATTGAGCAAATTCTCAACACGCACGGCGAACCTCAGAGTCCCGGTAACCGGCAGGTCTAACGCAGTATCCAGAACCCCAAAACCCGGCAGCTCCTGATCCGCAATCACGCTCACGCTGGATCGACCAGAAGCTCGGAACGCAGCACTCCACTCTCCCCACCGCATCCCACTGCGCCACTTCAAACTCGTACCCAAGATCTCCGTCCACCCAGGCAAGTAAGGGATCGACCGACCGACCGCATCGATGCAAGAAGGACTCCATGCAAAGGAAGAAAAAACACCCCAAACCGAGTTCACCTGATACCGAAGCGTGCCCTGAGCAGCCAGGACACTCGCCGCCCCCAAGTTCGTGACCGTCTGCGATGAAACCCCAGGCCGGCCGCTCACCAAAACCCGAACATGCTCCCGATACTGCCCATAAACCTCCACTCTGAGTTCGATTGGCAACCGATTCCACTCGAGTCCTGCCGTTGCACTCCAGGTTTCCTCAGTCTTTAGGGCCGGGTTACCAACAAATGGTCCATCGACAAAATAACGATCGAGAAGCGACGGAACTCGCTGCGAAAATCCCAGCCTGAGGTAGGTTGCCGGCTGCTCCCTACCCCATTCGTTTCTTAATCCAATGGAGCCTTGCGGGAGAATCCCAAATCCATTCACCCATACCGCCTGAACTAAGGGTTCCAAAAGCCAACTCCCGGCACCCAAAAGTTTGGACAGCTGCGCAACCCCCGTCGTCTGCATCGGTGCTTGAAACCCAAGGCCCACATAGCTCGCCTGCTTCAGACTGACCCCGACTTTCCAAGTCCCGAGCTCGACCGAATTCTCCACCCCCCATTGGCTGACTCGACTCTCTGAGGACCAACTTGCGGCGGGATCCTGATACTTCAACCAAGCAAAATCCAAGTAAAGACTCGAACGCAAAACCGTTGCAGCGCCCCAACGATAAGAATTCTCGACAACCGGAATCACCCGCGTTGTCCTCATTCGTGCTTGAGGGGCTAGACTAGGAATCGGTCCCTGAGCCTCTGAATCTAAGTCCGTAGCTAAAAGGTGGGCACTTCCGGCGTACGAAGCTCCACGAGTCCACCGAGTGCTCACAACACCACTTGGCCCTACCGATTTGAGAAAACTATAACCCGCCACCCACGCAAGTGACTCTTGATATTTATGACCAACAAAAATCTGATTCACCCCAGACGTAGAATAAAACTCCCCCACTCGACTCTGAGGCCCGGTCTTTTTCAAAGCATCCGCGCTCCAAGGTATCAGTGCCAACGTACCCGAACGAGCGCTCGGATTAAGCCCATTCAAACTCGGCCCTGATTGAAAATTAAACCCCGACCAGAGATAGAATGGAAATACCGACAAATCAAATCCCCCCCCTTGCGGGGGATTCAGGGAAATCCCGAAGGACTGCACATCCACGTCTTCAGACGAAATGCCGTACCCTCTCACCTGAGCAAGGTTCCCCGGACGCCCCGACTGGGAGAGCGATACCGGCAGCTGATCCTGCAACCCACTGACCACAGAGCCGTTGCCAGTCACCCCCCCGACCGCCCCTGACTGCGCTGGCACCACTGCATCGAACTGCAAAACCTCGCCGGCCGCCCCTTCTTTCACAATAGGCGGCAGATCAATCTGCTCGGCAACCGCACCCCGGGCGCTCATCAATAAATACAAAGCAAACCAATAAATCAGGCGACAACACTCCTCTTCCTCATCCCTGCCTTTGCCGACCACTCAAACCACAAATTAGCCACCCTTTGAAGCGAATAATCGTGTATCATGCAGGCTACCCATGATGCTCCGTCCCCTTTCAAAAGCATTTTCGTCAGACAGCTCTGCCACCGGCCCTTGGGAATACATCCTACCTCCGCAGTTGCGGCAAGCTCTCATTCGCGCTTCAGAGGTCCAGAACTCAGATAAATATTGGATGAAGCAAGCCTGGGCTGAATCCGTCAAAAATAATGGATTAACACAACCCAATCCCTCCGTCGGGTGCATACTCGTTAACTCCACCGGCAAAGAAATCAGCCGAGGCGTCACTCAACCTTTCCCGGGTCAACATGCCGAGAAAGAAGCGTTTGACAAAATTACCGATCCGCAGTCTCTCAACGGAGCAACCGCCTACGTTACACTAGAGCCATGTAGTCACTTCGGCAACCACCCTCCCTGCGTCGATCTCTTCACACACTCTCCCATCCGCCGAATTGTCGTCGCTCGACCTGACCCCAATCCCTTAGTTTTAGGACAAGGGATCCAGCGGCTCCGAGCAGCCAACAAAGAGGTGAACGTTGGCATCTTGTCCGACGAAGTTACAGCTTGGAACCTGGGTTTTTTAACTCAGCAGACTTTAAACCGCCCCCTCATTGC
>CAINWE010000166.1 GCA_903854365.1 Oligoflexia bacterium | reverse complement strand
TTCAACACATTCCATGGTTCGCCCTGCCGCCAAATCCACGCCGTAGCCACCCGCTACAAATTGAGTCAGCTTAGGAAAAAATGAAGTCAAGCTGAACCAGCGATCACCTTTGCGACCCGATACCCAATAGGCAAGCATCATCGAAAAAATGAGCACACCCCAGTAAAGTCCGGAAGCAGAAACGAAATCTGCAGATTGAGAGACTCCACCGTTGTCCTGGCCAAAAAACCTTGCAAACAGCGACTTCATAAAGCGATCGGGCGCTCCCTGAATCACCTCCCCGGTCACTGTGCCCGTCCAAATCCCACCCAAAGTAAAAAACAGTAAAAGATACGAACCCAAAATCACTAGCCAGGACACCCCGGAGGAAGTCCGGCGATAGATTACTCTCCAGGCGACCCTCCAACCTAGAAATACGTAAAGAGCAAAACTGAATAGAAATCCCGCGGTCATCACGGGAAGGTGAATGCTTTCCGTAATCCACCGAATGCACCCAGTACTGGAGACAAACCCAACCATCCCAGTCCCAGCTGCAGCTGATGCAAAGACACCTGCCTTCACCCAAACGGCTCGCTTTTTTCGCCACGCCGCTTCCGAACTACTCACATCAAGTGAGGTCGCCGAAACTCCCAATGAGATTGAAGCCAAACTCACCCCTAAAAACAAAGCAAAAGCTGGAGCAGGCCCACTAAACGTGAGCAACACCATCGACAACGAATAACCAGCCGATAGCCAAAGTCCGATCATCAGCTCCCACTGTTTCTGAAAGAGTCCAGTACCCACGGTCAAAATTGACGACGCAAAGGCGACCCAACCAAAATGAGGGAAAACGCCCAAAGCATGAAATTGTGGCTCCAGACGAATGAGTATGGGAAACGAAGCCCATGCAGGGAGAACCTGTCCAACAAAAATTCTCAGCGGCAAATAACCTTCTGACTTTGAAACTAAAAGACCTAGAAATGGAAAGGGCTGAAACTGGATAAAGAGACCCAACACCAAAAGCGTCGCCCCTAGCACATTTGAGTGAGTGAATCCGGCTTCTCCCACCCAAACATCAGAGGCACTCAAGGTCAATGCGGGTCGGGTCGTAGCTAAAACTCCAGTCCCAAGAAATGCCAGTAATATCCCGATGGAACGCTCCATCAAAAACTGGGCAGCCAATTTCGAATCCAATTGAGAATCCCACCGAGAACCAACAGAAATAAATCCACCCAAAATCGTAAAAGTCTGCCCAACAAAAGCCATCCAAGGAGTGAGTGATGTCCAGGCGAGCGCAACACCAGCAGTGGACACGCCCACGCCCGTTAGCAGTCGCTCAAACTCTACCTCTTTAGAAAAAGCTGACTGAATCAAAAGAATTGTACCGCTGACTAGGGCCACCAAGGTAACCATCGTCAAACCGATTGGATCTTGAAGTAGCCCAACAGTCAGAGCCCCAGGCTCAGACCTCGACCAGATCCAACCCGCAGTCCAAACGCGAGTTTCAAAATCATTTTTTACAAAGAGCCCCGAATCAAGGCCTACGCCGGCAAGCAGGATCACGATTCCCGTCCAGATCAGCCAACTGCCCCGAGCGGGTAGCCGCTTACCCCAACTCGACACGAACAAGCTACACAGTAGCAATGTAGAAATACAAAGAAGGAGGAAAGTAGGGGAGCCCTGATGGTCAATCATTGTTTTAACGCCTGTAAGTCATCTAAGGAGATCCGCCTTTTTAAAAAAAATAAGCGGATAGCTAGAGAATAGCCGACGACGAGCTGCGCAATACCCCCCAGCGTAATAAATAAGCCAAAAATTTGGCCTTGAATCCGCAGCCCCGAATGCAATCCAGCAATGACGAAAATCATCGTTGAGCCAATCATAAGCAGCTGCAAGCCCACAAGCAGCCCAAGAACGGACTTCCTAGAGATCATGCACACCAAACCTAGTCCACCAATTAAACCAGACACGAGCATCATGAAGAGTCTCCTTCCTCAGATCGGGCTACAACCCCTCCACCTACGAGGACTAGAAAAAGAGTCAGAGCGAGCACTTCAAGAGAAAGGAGATTCTCCTGACTGAGGATGCGACCCAAGATTTTTAGGTCGCTCCCGTCCGCAAATTCAGTCTGCGGCCCGCTCGGCAAACTGCGCGACATCAATCCAAGCAAAATAGCAAAAACACATCCCAACACCATGGAAATCATTTGAACAAAAAGCGTTTTGCCAGTTTTCTTGACCTCTGGTGGATCGTATTCTCCAAACATCACGGCAAAAAATAAAAACGAAATGGTCACCAAAGTGGACACGATCCATTGGACAATTGCCAAAAACTCGGCCCCCAAAGTTAAGTAGACGGCTCCAATCCCCAAGCCCGCCACCCAGAGCGCTAGGATCGCTACTCGAATATGGGCCACAAACGTCGCCATAAAAACCGCAGCTAGAGTAATTCCAGCAAAAACCCAACTGATCATTTTAGGGCCCCATCACTCTCACCTAGTTTACGCCGAAGCGCCCATTTAGTTCGCTGCTCATCGGTCACAGGCCCTCGCCCAAAACTCGCGACTAAGTCACTCACATCATAGGCTGCGCCTTCATATTGCCGAGTATGCACTAAGGATCCAGGTTGACAAACCTCAACACAAAGTCCGCAAAAAATACAACGCGAAAAATCCACATCAAAGACAGTCACCCAGGACTTACTCGGATCAGGTCCGGGCTGCTCCTCAACACGAATACAGTGGCAAGGACAAACCTCTTCGCATGCCTTGCAGCCGGTGCAACGATCAATCTCATTAAAGAGCAACCCTCGGCTCCTTGTTGGAAGATCGTCGGCCGTTTTCGAGGAAATAGGATCTGGATAACCTTCAGTCACTTCTTTTCGTAAATCGCCCCACCGCAGCAAGTAAGGGAAAGCTGTCATACACGATCCTGCAATAGACCATGCCCCCAAGAAAACATCTCTCACATAAAGGGCTAGCGCTGAAAAAATTGACCTCTTCAACTAAAATGCCCTCCATCCGGCGCATAGACTCGCCCCCACTAAAGCAGCCAACGAGAAGGGGCTCAAAACCTTCCAGGCAAAATCAGTAATCTGATCAACGCGACTCCGGGAATTCACCTTTGCGATCCAAATAATTAAAAGCATAAGAGCAAAAGTTTTGATCAGCAACCAAGCTAACTCGATGAAAGCCAACAAACGGCCTGCACCACCCATTCTTAATGGAATTACAAGCTGGCTCGGCAAATCCCAAGCACCTAAGAAGAGAACTACCGTGATCACGCTCCAGAAAAAAAATCCATAAAATCTCCCAAATCTAAATAAGCTTAATCTCATTCCGTAGAGATGAGAGGAGACTCCACCATGAATATCAGACATGGATAAGCCCCCATCAAGAGGAGCAATAGCCAATAAGACTAGTCCGCTCACCACGAAAACGCAAAAAGCTACTAACTGAAATGGATTTGCCACCACAGTCCAATCCCAAGGAGAAAAGCCTTGAGACTCAGCTAATGCACTCCAGCGAAAACTACCGGACCGAACGCCCGTGCAAAGTAGAGAGATCAAAGCAGGAAAAGAACCCGCTAACGTTTGCGCAGCAACCCGAATTCCACCAAACCATCCCGGCACTGAGTTCTGACTTAACCCTAAAAGCATCGTCCCCAAGGCAAGAACGAGAGCCGACCAAAACGGCAAAAAAACACTCATTTCAGTATTCACCAACAAAGCCATAGAACCTAAGGGCAGCACGGCCAATGTTGAGAAAAGCGCCATGGTGTGCACACTTAACCACAAACTTTCCTTCCAATTCCATTCAGATCGGGCTTCCTTTTGAAGCAGTTTCAATAGGTCTGCAATAGGCTGAAGAATACCCGCTGGCCCCGCCCGATTGGGCCCAACCCGAGCTTGAAGATCAGCCGATAACTTCCGCTCAAAATAAGACATGAGGCCGCCGCACGGCACAATCACGAAACAAAAAATAAAAATCAATGCGGCCGCAGAATAAATCCAGTGGGGCACTCCTTCCGGAAGACCAAATGCCTCACCCCAAGCCACTATCCACGAATTTTCCGCGCTTATCATCGGTCAGCCTCTGCAATGCCAAGGTCCAGACTTGCCAAAACCACGGGCAAATCCTCAATCCGTATGCCCCGAACAATCTGAGGGATGGCTAATAAATTTGCAACTGTAGGGGTCCGAAACTGCACCCGACTCGGCGAATTTCTACCGTCCGAAACCACATGACACCCTAATAGTCCCCTCGAACTTTCAATTCTTACATAAGACTCCCCCGGCGGAATCACTGAAGTTTGATCACATTTTGTACTCATATAATCACCAGCAGGCACTACATCCAGTAACTGCTTTAAAATCTCCATGCTTTGGGTGATTTCACGGAGGCGAATCAAAAACCGATCGTGCACATCTCCCACCACCCCTCCTTCACCGTGCCCCAGTGGAATTTCAAAATCAATACGATCATAACCGGAGTAGGGGAACACTTTTCGAACATCTATAGAAACACCCGAAGCCCTGGCATTAGGGCCCGTCATACCGCAGTGAGAAACAAGATTTTTTGAAATCGCTGCAACCTCAGAAGTTCGCTTTAAAAATCCAAAATTAAAGGTAAAAAGGTCGTTATACTCCTTCATTCGGATCCTAATCAACTCACAAACTTCCAACACTCGTTCAATAAAACCATCCGTCACGTCAGCACTAACACCACCATACCTCAAAAAATTGAGCGAAAATCGTGCGCCGGTTAATAACTCAAAAAGATCAAGAATTTTCTCTCGATCCCTCAACAAATAATGAATAATAGTTTCTGACCCAACAGCTTTCGCCATCCTCACCATAAAAGACAGGTGCCCAGAAATTCTAGCAAGCTCAGCCAACACCACTCGAATACACTGTGCCCTTAGTGGAACTTCTATTTCTGCTAATTGTTCTACTGCCAAGCAAAGAACTAACTCGCCGAAAACTGCACACTCCGGATCCAAGTGATCGGCGTAAGCCACGGTGGCCTTCCAAGAGTGAAGTTCGCAGGCCTTCTCTAAGCCACGGTGAAGAAAACCCGTCTCAACTTCACAGTCGGTAATAATTTCACCGTCCAAACTTAAACATAACTTCATTGGAGCCGGCAAAGACCCGTGGTAAGGCCCTATGGTCCATGATGTGAGATCAGTCCTTAAGACTTCGCCATTGCTGTCGTTCATTTGCCGTATTTCTTTCTCAGCGGAAATCCTCGAATTTCATCCGGAAATTTTGTAGAGAAAAGCCTCCCAAAATCAAAATCTTGTTTTGGCTTGTGCTCCAAACTGCTCGCTCGAAAGCGAACACCGAACAGGAGATGAGCTTCTTGCTCCATAGCAATCCCCATGGGCCAAACCGCCTGCACCGATGGAACTTCGACCTCGGCCTGTAGGGTGTCTGGGACTAATGAGGAACGAACCACGATTTCCAATTTCGGATGCGCAGTCGAAAGCAAAAAATAAGAAAGGACTAAGCAACCATCCAACTCAACTACAGAAAGGTTTTCGAGCCAATCCAACGAAATATCAGGATCAAAACGCAGCAACTCCGCGACTTTCTCGATGGATTGGGCTTCAATCCAAACCGAAGTCATGTCAGAGCGACCGAATCGCCTCGCCTCCAAGACTGCACCAGGCGCTGCCCTATTTATTTTCGAAACGATTTGATTCTTGTCCACTTATTTTTTCCTGCAGCGCTATGAGTCCGTTCATAATTGCCTCCGGGCGTGGAGGACAACCTGGCACAAAAACATCCACGGGGATCACCTGATCCGCCCCGGCTACTACCGAATAATTCGACTCTTGAGAAAAAGGGCCGCCGCAATTTGCGCACGAACCCACTGCCAGCACGTACTTAGGCGCCAGCATCTCATCGTAAAGCTCCTTAAGATACGGGGCAACTTTATAGGAAACCACCCCACAAACAATCAGCAAATCGGCCTGCCGAGGATCCACTTGAGCCAAACATCCGAATCGCTCTAGGTCATACCGACAGCCCATTGCCCCAAGCACCTCGTCTGCACAACACCCAGTTCCGGTGGAAATGTACCAGAGGGATTTCGACCTGGCCCACTTCAGCACCTTGCCAACTGTCGATAAGTAAAATGACCCTGACATCTTAGACTTTTTTCCTTTCGGGAGAAGCTTTATCCTGAAAGGAGTTCAGCCAACCCATATCACCCTTCCGCACAGAGTAGAGCAACCCTAACACGGAGAAGGTGGCGATACTTACGATGGCAACTAATCCTTTCAAAAGCCCATCTCTATTTTCAGTCTGAAGTGTCGTTGCACTCGGGATTAGCTCCAACGCCAGGGCAATCAACACTAACGCGGCATTCACAGCTAAAAAGAACCTAACGTTCACCCGCTGCCCAAGTACAGTTCGACTCCTTGGTCCTGAAGGAAATCCAACAAACTTTCCGGGCCGGACTGCCGGAGTTTTTGGAAAAAACGCGAAAGAGATTAAAGAAAGGATCCCTGGCACCGCCAGAGAGAGAAGAGCAGACAAAAAAACAACATAATAGGAATCCCAACTGCTCATCATGGATTTGTTACTCCGAGTTCGCTCTTCCTGATTTTCAATGAAGCTTGCGAAAAGATTACTGAAGTTGAAATTTTGTGTCAAGGTGAGTAGATAAAACCTTATGTTTTCCCCCAAATTGGAGGACATTTTTAGGCTCCTCTCCCAATCAACCGATCCAATCCGAGTTCGTGGAGCGCCCACCAGCGCACGAGCCTACTTGATTGCTCGGCTTTTTGAACGTAACGCAAGCACTCAGGCCTCCAACCGAAATACAATAGTGCTTTGCCCAACTGATGACCTCGCGGCTGAGTTTTACTCGGACCTCCAGGCAATCGTTGCGTCAGTGTGCACCAGAAAACCTACGATCAGCCATTTTCCTACTTGGGAACAATCCCCTTACAGCTCAGTCGCTCCTTCCATTCGCACGCGCCAAGCCCGAATAGGAATTCTTTCGCAATTAGTTCGCTCCCATGAACCACACATCATCGTCACTACTTTTGCTGCTTCCGTCCAAGCCACGCTCCCCCGTGACCTCTGCGCTCGCTGGACCCTTCATCTCAAAGTCAACCATCAGCTAGAACCGCAGTCTCAGCTCGCTGCGTTACTCACGATGCGAGGCTACCAGAGAGTCGACCTAGTCGAGGACCCGGGCACTTTCGCCCTACGCGGCGATATCTTGGACCTTTATGTACCTCACACGCAATCCCCAGTGCGAGTGGAGTGTTTTGACGACGAAGTCGAAAGAATGCGAAAGTTTGATCCTCAGTCACAACGAACGCGAGCAGACCCAGACTCGGCGCTCAATGAGCTTTGGATACCTCCGGCCAGGGAGGTTTTGATTAATTCGGAGACTGCCGCCACCCTGCGCGAAAGGTTAAAAACCCATGCAGACGACCTCGGTATCCATCGCTCGGTGCGAGATCCGATCCTAACTGCCATTCGCGAAGGGATGTACCCCGATCACTCAGATACTTGGGTACCCTTTGTTTACGACGAACCCGCTTGTCTTTGGGACTATCTTGGGAAAAATGCCCAAACCCCTGCCCCTTTAGTGATTTGGAGCGACGAATTCAAAAGTATGCAGAACTGGACCCAGTTCTACGAGGAACAATCTCGTATCCTGAGCGAACTAGAAACCCGATTAAAAATTCTACCGCCTGTGAGCGGCCTCTATCTAAATCCGGAAAAATGGTCGAAACCGCAGGATCAATGGCCTTCAATCTACTTAGACCAACTTCAACTCTCACCTGACCCCTTAAACTCCGATTCCCCGGAACGAGTTTCCAGAAATCTAGAATTAAAAATCAGTGCTCATTCGGAAGATCCGCTCAAGTATACTCTGCCGAACCTCGACACTGCTCTCACAAAGGCGATTCAATCGGGATTTACCGTCCTCTTATTTGCCTCAACCCAAACCCA
>CAINWE010000165.1 GCA_903854365.1 Oligoflexia bacterium | reverse complement strand
GGCAGCGGCTGGAGACTGAGATCCTATCTCGAATTCCCGGGAGCTCGGTGAATGGTGGCCAAGCGAATCGAGTCGCAAATACGGTGAATTTGAGCTTTGAGGGTGTCGAGCGAGATGGCTTAGTGATGGCCCTCGATTTGGCCGGATTTTCCGTCAGCGCTGGGTCAGCCTGTTCCAGTGGAGTTCTTGAGCCTTCTCATGTATTACTGGCCATGGGAAAAACCGAAGGCCAGGCCATGGCAGCCATTCGAGTTTCGCTTGTGGATGAAATGCCAGATTCTGACCTGGCAAATTTTATCGATGCATTAGAGCAGACTGTAGCAAGAATGCGAGCTGCTGCAGGTTTTACAATCAGATAGAAAGAAGTAAAAGTGGTAACGTCCGAACAAAAGAAAAAAGTATTGATCGCAATGAGCGGCGGAGTGGATAGTTCTGTAGCAGCAGCGCTATTAAAAAATCAGGGTTATGATGTGATTGGCGTACACATGCAGCTCTGGGATCACGGGCAGGCCAATCTGGATCGTTTTGGCGGACGCTGTTGTTCCTTGGTAGACTCAAACGACGCCCGCAGGGTTTGTGATAAGCTCGATATTCCGTATTACGTCATTAATGCGCAGGACGTATTTAAAGATCAAGTCGTTGATTACTTCGTGCACGAGTACCTTCAAAATCGAACACCGAATCCCTGCGTTCAGTGCAATAATCAAATTAAATTTAGTTACCTTTTTCAAAAAGCGGATGAGTTAGGATGTGATTGGGTGGCAACGGGTCACTACGCTCAGGTAGTTCAGGATTCTGCTGCAGGATTGGCTACCTTAAAAAAAGCGGTGGATCCTCAGAAGGATCAGACCTACTTCTTATTTGGGCTAACGCAGAAGGCGCTCCAACGCACCATGATGCCCTTGGGTAATCTTCCTAAAATGATGGTCAGAAAGCTTGCTGAGGGCTTTGGGTTGGCTGTTGCGAATAAACCGGATAGCCAAGAAATTTGCTTCATCGGAGATGAGGGCTACGTCGGATTTATTGAAAAAAGAACAACCCCCATGCTTCGTCCTGCAGGACTGATCCGCACGTTCGAAGGGGATATTATTGGAGAACACGAAGGGCTTCATCGGTTCACCGTAGGCCAAAGGAAAGGTTTGAACTTGAAGGAGCAGGAGCATCAAAATTACTTCGTTCTTGGTTTTGATTCAAAATCCCAAACCTTGATTGTGGGGCCTGAAGAGAAGTTGTATCGCCGAGACTTGTCTGCAGCTCAGGTCAACTGGATTCGGCCGATCAATGAATTAAAGACCTTTCAATGTAAGGCCAGAATTCGATCTCGCCACGAAGAATCGGCCTGCTATGTGACATGTTTCCAAAACAATCGTGTTCAAGTACGTTTCGATGTGCCTCAACGAGCGATTACACCGGGTCAAGCCATTGTTTTCTATGATGGTGAGGAGACGCTGGGCGGAGGTTTTATTGATGCGCAACTGGATTCTCAGGAGGTCTGGGACGGGCAAAAAGCGTGAGCTCCTATGTCGTTAAGACCTTAGGCTGCAAGGCGAATCTTTACGATAGTCAGCTCATTGAGAAAGCGCTCCAGGAGAGGGGATGGAAGCCGACTGCCGATGAGATCGATGCAGGTGAAGGCGCCGAGGTTCAGCTCTGCATTGTCAATAGTTGCACCGTGACGGATGAAGCGGATCGGCAGACTCGAAAGTGGGCGGATCGACTCGCCAAAGAACACCCTCAGGCAAAGGTCTTGGTCACTGGATGCGGAGCCGAGGTTGACCCTGAGGGGATGGCCCAGGCAAAGAGTGTAGATTGGGTGGTCGGAAATCAAAATAAGGATCGAATGATTGAACTCATTTTGAATTCTGCCGGCAATATAAGTTCGGATATCCTTAATCAATCTGTTTTAGGAACCACAAAACCTTACAAGGAACTCCTCTCAAAACACCCCATGGATCGAGAATGGCCGGCGCTAATCGACTCATTCCAAGTCCCTCCCGTTCGCCTCTCAGGAAATTCCGATAAGACTCGCTCGTTTCTAAAAGTTCAAGAAGGCTGTGACTCATTTTGTACTTACTGTATTATTCCGTACGGAAGAGGACCTGGTCGCAGCTTATCTATTGATGAGTCGGTCTCCCAGGTTCAAACACTGGTCCAGCAGGGAGTTCGAGAAGTAGTCTTGACCGGAACAAACCTAGGGGAGTACGGATCGGATTGGGGTGCTGGACCCAAACTTTCTGACCTTATCGATTCTATTTTGAAAAAGACCGAGCTTGCGCGGCTCCGCGTGAGCTCACTCGATCCTACTGAAATCAGTCCGAGCATTTTGGACTTAATGCGCTCGGAGAGTCGCTTTTGTCCTCATTTTCATGTCTCTTTACAAAGTCCAAGCTCTAAAATACTCCGCCTCATGAAGCGCAGATATGGATTTGAACAAGTTCAAGATTGCTTGCAGAAGATTGCGGCGCTGGCTCTCTCACCAGATTCAGCGGGTCATCAGTATCCAGGCGGTATCTTCGTCGGAATGGATGTCATTACGGGTTTTCCCGGCGAAACTGATGAGGAGTTCCAGTGGACTTTCGACGCCTTGTCTAAGCTCCCATGGACACGCCTCCACGTATTCCCCTATAGCGAGCGAAAGGGAACCCCAGCAGTGAGACTGCCGGGCGTGGTGCCGAAACATAAGCGGGTAGAGCGCACACGAATTTTAAATCGCCTCAGCATGGATCGTTTGAAAACCCACTATCAAAATGTTCTCGAATTTAGCCGAAAGGCCCAGCTGCCTTTAACATCTGTGTTAGTTGAAAAAGCAGGGGAGTCGCGTTGGCAGGCCGGCTTCACACCGAATTATTTGCGAATCCTTCTGCCCCAGGACCCCACCTCAAGAAATGAGCTCATTGCTGTTGAGCCATGTGAAATCATGGTCGACTCGAGTAGTAATGATGTTGCTTTGGTTGCTAAGAGAATCGAAATTTGATGAGGTGCCTGATCACGAGTGTTCATCTCTGTTCTTTGCTACCCAGACTGTGATTTCATGATTAGTTGTGTTGACTTCAGTTTCTGCTCCAACAATTCGTAAGGTGACTGGGATGGGGTGATCCACATGGGGTAGGCTGATCTGCCACCCAACTTCCTGAAATTCGCCTGGAGCGATGATCCCGAGGCGGTGCGAAACAGGATCTTCCAGATAGTCTGGCTCAATTGCCAGATTTGAAAGGTTCTGATTCATTAGAAGTTTTACCTCCGGCCCCTCCACGGAAGAGTGGGATCCGTAATTTGTCACTCTTGCACGAATCTCAGCTACCCAAACTGCGGGCTCTGCCTCACGTACTTTCCACCGCACATCGGTCGGGTAGAGTCCTAAATTAGCCCGAAGGGTCCGAATTCTATTGCCGATCGTCACGGTATCCGAATTCAAATTGGGTCGCTCTCGAATTTGGTCGGCCAACGCCCTCCAATTCTCTTTTCCAGAGTCTTTTAAGCCTTCCAAAGAAATCACACTCCAAAGTTTTGAATTCATGAACTCAATGGCTTCAATCAATCCACCCCCCGTGGCGACGTCGTAAACTCTCGAATCTTCCAACGGGAGAAAGCTTGATTCCGAACTCATAATTTCAAAATCTTTAATGACTGGAATAGATTCGATCCCCACAAAGCGCTGACCGTCTGGATTTTCAAAGTCTAAGGCTAAGTTATGGGGTCCGAACTCAGAAAAAGCATGTCGGGCGGCAAATAAAGGATCGTATTTGAATCTGATTCCTGAAAGGCTCACCAGCCCGTAGGAGCTCAATTTTTTGGAACTAAAAAGAAAAGACATGAGCCACTTCAACACACTTCCTCTCATCGGGAGCGTTTTGAGCGTCCAAGTCCTATCCGTCGTTGGACGGTAAATAGGTGGGACAGCGTCAAAAACATCCGATGAGCGAATGACCCCCGGGTTGAAGGCATTGTAAATAAAGCGACTACTTTCGATCGCAAGGTGAGCGTTTGCCTCTCTGCGGTAACAATCTGATACAAAGTCACCCATCAAGTTTTCCACGCCGGAGCCCTCGAAATCAATCTCGCTCCTTCCAATTTCGTCGTGGAAAACAGGACCATACTTCGCCTCCACTTGAGCATCCAATTGCCTCACACGCTCTAAAGTCTCTGAGTCTTGTGCGATATTCGAATCCATTTGAATCAGTTGATAATTAAGTAACTCAAGGTGACCTTGACTGAGTTTCACTTTCACTTGTCCCAAGAAATTGCCACCCCAGCCGGTTTCAACGATCCAAGCCGCAGGGCCCCCCATCAAGCGGCTCACTTCGACGGGACGAATGAGCTTCTTATGATCATGAGCTCCGATGACGAGATCAATTTGATTCTGACTTGCCAATTCGTTCGCTGCTTTCAAAATCAATTGATTAAATTCGATACTATTGTGGGAGAGGACGATGACACCATCGACTTTTTCTTCAGATTTCAGTCGCCTTGCAAGCTGTGCCGCTGCTGTAACAGGCTGTGTGATTTTAATCGGGCTAAAGTACTTATCGTAAACGAATTCGTAAGTTGAAATTCCGATCCACGCAATTCTGTGTCCTTCATACTCGCGAATCTGATAGGGTAAAATCGCTTCTTCGAATTCAGATTTGCGAGCGTACGATTCTGGAATGGCAAGATTGAACGACAAGAATTGCGTCCGAGGTTGAGCTACTCGCATTCCATCAAGAAGTTGATCGGGCCCATTCAACCAGTCATGATTGCCGACAACGGCAAAGTCATATCCTAAGTGATCCATCATACGAATGGATTCTACTCCGGTACCCAAGGTGTAGTAGATGGTTCCCTCAGACCAATCACCGGCATCCACCAACGCAGTATGTTTCTCGGTCGCACGAATTTTTTCGATAGCGGTTTTCAGGCGAGCAACTCCTCCACGTGGAAATGGATAGGTTTTTTCCCGAAACTGCGAATGGAGATCGTTGGTATGGAGAATCGTGACCTCTACCTCGTCGGGTCCAGCAGTCCAAGCCACCGAACAAGGCACTAAAAAGTTTGTAAAAAGGAGTATAAACAAACCCTTAGCGAACAGAAGCATAGAGATTCCCCCTGTGAATCAATTTAACTGATTAACCGAGCCGCTGCCATGCCCAAAGAATAAAAAACAAAATTGGTTGACAGTATTTGACTAGTATTATAAGCCTCTCCAAGAGGGAGAATTGTTCTTTCATGAATCTCGATCGGCTGCAGGAGCGCCTGGGTTATTCGTTCGGAGACAGAAGTGTATTGCTTCAGTCCCTCACGCATAAGTCATTCGGCCATGAATTTTATCAGGAGCTACCTATTGCTCTGAGGGATAATGAAAGACTCGAGTTTCTCGGAGATGCCATTCTCGACGTTGTAGTTTCTGATATTTTGCTCGAAGCGTTTCCTCATGCGAATGAAGGACACCTATCTAAGATGCGAGCTGCAGTGGTGAATGAGAAAACCTTAGCCACCCTGGCAAGAATGCTTGAGCTTCAAGGATATGTTCGACTGGGGAAAGGCGAGGCGCAAACGGGCGGTCAAGATAAACCGTCTATTCTTTCCAGTACGTTCGAGGCTGTGATTGCAGCGATCTACCTGGACGGAGGATTTCATGCGGTTTATCCAGTAGTCAGGCATATTTTTGCACCTCTTTTTGCTGCGGAACGAGAGCTGATGTCATTCTACGATCATAAAACTCAGCTACAAGAGATTGTGCAAGCCCGTTGGAAAGTCACACCCAGCTATCACCTCATTGAATCCTTTGGGCCAGATCATGCAAAAATTTTTCAAATCGAAGTGCGAATGAACGGCAAAACCCTGGCTGTTGCAACAGGCTCTTCGAAAAAAGAGGCCGAACAAAACGCAGCGAAGTTCGCAGTTTCAAATTTAGGGTAGTAAAGTCTAGGTTTTAAAAAATGCAAAAAGCAGGAATGATTGCAATCGTGGGACGGCCTAACTCAGGCAAATCGACGCTCCTCAATTCTCTATTGGGCATGCAACTCTCGATCGTCACGCCGAAAGCACAAACAACGCGAGAAAAGGTCTTAGGAATTCTCACCGAGCAAGAAGGTCAAATCGTTTTTATGGATACTCCTGGTATTCATCGCGCGCGCGAAGGTG
>CAINWE010000164.1 GCA_903854365.1 Oligoflexia bacterium | reverse complement strand
TACTACATCGGCAGAAGTACTCACACCGTCTCCTACAGAAGACTCCAAATCAGCCGCCACTCAAACCCACTCCGAGCGCCTGATTCGGGATGATGAACCCTCAGTGATTTCTAACCTCCCTCGCAGACAAGTTGCAGAGTACGGCGTCACCGCCTTTAAGTACGTTTCAGTCCAAAACGGAGAAAAGCAATGGAAACTCGACGCAGACCGAGCCTTCATGTTCAACCCAGAAAAACTAGTCCACGGTCGCTCCATCTCTGCCTACCTCTACGACACAGACCAAAAAACCACGATCGTAACGGGCTCAGAAGCAAAGTACTTTATGAATCAAAAAGACCTAGAGATCTTCGGGAACGTTCACACTGTTTTTCCTGATGGCTTCGAAATCTGGAGCTCCTATCTCCGCTACAAGCCGAACCAGAAGCATGTCATCGTCCCCGCCGCCTATCCAGTGAAGGGAGTAGGAAATCAAAAAGGCGGACAACGATTTGAGTTTTCAAGCTCCGGTCTCGAATATCAAATGCACGAAGGCCTCGTCATTCTTCCTCAAAACGCCCGCGTGACTCTCTTAAGATCCTCAGCCCTTGACGCAGAAGGCGTACCCAATACGACACTTATTGAATCGGACCATTGCATCATGAATCGAAACACCCAATTTGCCTATTTCACCATGAACTCGGGACCAAAAAGCCGCAATCGTTTTGTCCACATCACTCAACCTACTCTATTTACAAGAGCCCGAAAAGCTGATCTGAATTACGGAGATTTCACCAATGTGCTCAAATATTTAGTCGCCTATCAAGAAGTCTTAATTCAAGAACATGATCCCGAATCTCAAGCTCTCCGATACGCAACCGGAGGCCTTGCCGAATTTGACACGCGGCGCGACACGGTAACTTTGAGTCAATTCCCCCAAGTCTATCAAGACGAGGATACAGTCACAGGCGATCTGGTCACCTTTCACCGCAACAACGGTGTGATCGAAATTGAACGAAGCAATGGATACAGCGAAGGACAAACAAAATCCGCTCACCCAACACCCACCTCCCCCACGCCACCAGGAGCACGACACTAAGCCATGGAAAAAAACCAATTTCAACTCAGAGCCCAAGAACTTGCAAAATCCTACCACGGTCGCCCGATCGTCCGGGGAGTCAACTTTACGGTCAACCAAGGTCAAATCGTTGGCCTGTTGGGACCAAACGGAGCAGGCAAAACTACCTCATTTTACATGGTTGTAGGACTTATGAAGGCCGACAACGGCGGCGTCTACTTGAACGATCAAGAAGTTACGCACTGGCCCATGCACAAACGCGCAAAAAATGGAATCGGCTACCTCCCTCAAGAAGCGTCAGTTTTTCGAAAGCTCACCGTCGAAGAAAATATCCTGTGTGTTCTAGAAACTTTGCCTCTCTCCTTCAGAGAGCGTCGCCAAAAATTGCAAAGCCTACTAGAAGAATTCAAAATTACCGACATCGCTAGACAAAAAGCGTTCACCTTATCCGGAGGCGAACGACGCCGAGTCGAAGTGGCTCGAGCGCTCGCCCTAAATCCGGTATTTCTTTTGCTAGATGAACCCTTTGCGGGTATTGATCCAATTGCAGTTGCGGATATTCAAAGAATGATCCAGGTGTTAAAACAGCGGGGTATCGGGATCCTCATTACCGATCATAACGTCCGAGAAACATTAGAAATTTGTGATTTGGGTTATTTGCTAAGTAATGGTAAAATCATTGAATCAGGGACTCCTGAGCAGATCGCTCAAAGTCGAACGGCTCGGGAAACTTACCTAGGTGAGAACTTCCAATTCTAGAAACAACGGGCGGTCATCCGAAAACGGGAAGGTAAAATTAGAGCCATGGCATTAGAGATCAAACAAAGCCTCAAACTCAGCCAGCAATTGGTCATGACTCCTCAACTTCAGCAGGCCATCAAATTACTCCAGCTTAATCGCATGGAGCTCCAAGAAGTGGTGACCCAAGAAATGATGGAAAACCCGATTCTCGAAG
>CAINWE010000163.1 GCA_903854365.1 Oligoflexia bacterium | reverse complement strand
GTTGGGTCGATTGTCGTCTCCGCCTAGCATCACGTTATGGCATGAGTTACAGGAAATCGTACCTGACTTGGAGAGTCTTGGGTCGAAGTAAAGCTGCTTACCGAGTTCGATTTTGGCTGGGGACATTGGATTATCGGCTGGAATCGGAGGGGCTTTTGGGAGTGCCTCGAGCGCAAAACTTAGCCAGGGGATCGTGAAAAAAGTCAGGGTCGCTAAAAAAAAACCAGACTGCAGGTTCAAGAAGTTTGGACTTTTTTTGTGTTCGCGCATTTTGCTTCTCTCCATGAAGTTCGGTCATCTCGGTGCTAAGTCTCTATTTTTTACTAGTGACTCCAATTAGCATAATCGTTTGAAGTAAAAGCTCAAGAAAATGTTTTACGTTTTGAGCTAGGGCGAAGAGTTTTAGATACCCGTGTCGGTGCTTTCACTTTTGGGATTTTATTTATCACTTTTCGGAAATCGGCATACGAAAGTAGTTCCCATCCCCGGAGTACTTTCTACCCAGACTGAACCACCGTGTCCCTGCATAATATGTTTCACAATCGCCAGGCCGAGCCCTGTACCACCTTGTTCCCTCGATCTGGCTTTGTCGACTCGATAGAATCTCTCGAAAAGACGGGAATGGTGCTCTAATGGAATTCCTGGACCCATATCCTTGACTTTGAGGAGAATGCCATCTCGAGGATCTTCTTCCCAGGTAATCGAGATAGTGCCTCCGGCTGGGGAATATTTATTGGCATTATCGAGGAGATTAACCAAAATTTGTTCAACTCTCCTGGCATCCCCTGAAACGGAAGCCGAGCGGGCCTGGATGGTCACCTGTTGATTTTTTCGTTCAAAAGCCCGAGCCATTTGGCGGACTACACGGTCAGAAATGTCGTGGGTCGCGATTTCGGACACAATGCGGGAGTCGGTGGATTCGATTGAGGAGAGATCCAGAAGGTCTTGAATGAGATTCATGAGCCGGTCGGCATTTCTATTGATTACCTCGATGAATTCAAGCGTAGGAGCCTTTCCGTCCTGAATATCTAGTTTTAGGGTGTCGGCGTATCCTTTAATTGCTGTCAGTGGAGTTCGAAGCTCATGAGATACGTTCGCCACGAAGTCGATTCGAATTTGTTCGGCACGTTTAAGGTCGGTAACGTCGTGAAAAATCCCGACGGCGCCATAGATGACTTCTCTTGCATCTCGAAGGGGCGCTACTGCTAGAGAGAAAAAGTGGAGACCGGTGGGGAGGTGAAACGGGATGGCCTTAATTTCTGCGGTTTTGCTATTCTTGAGTGCTTGTTGGAACGCTTCGAGGATATCTGGGTTTCTTACGACTTCCCAGAGTCTGGGGTGAGTTGCCAGGGCTCGATCCCCGAAGAGAAGTTCAGTGCGGCTATTATAGAACAACGGAGATCCATCGAGGTCGACCGCTAAAATTGCATCCGAGATTGCACCCATGAGGGTACTTTGCTCTTCTCGCTCGTTGCGAAGGCTTTCGATTTTGGTCTCGAGATCGCGGCGAATTTCCTCAAGGGAAATTTCTAGGTCAGACCATTCTGCATCCGGTTGCTGGTCGATGGCTTCGAGTTGCAGTCTGTCCGACTCTTGAGCGAGGAGAGCGTGAGGATGGAGGACGTTGCGAGCCTTCACAATGAGTCTTCCGATGGGCAACACTAATTTCTGGGCGAGCAGCCAACCAAAGAAAACCAGAGTGAAAGCGAGTAGAATCAATACGATCATGAGGATTGTATCGAGTTGTGCCAGGGTATTGTGAAAATCGGCAGGGGATGCAGCCGCTTTGGAGAGAATTTGTTGTGAAAAAAAGGTGGTAAAAAAATTTCGAGTCATGAATCCTGCTAATAAAAACAGGCATAAAATGACAGCAATATCGGAAGAGCACAAG
>CAINWE010000162.1 GCA_903854365.1 Oligoflexia bacterium | reverse complement strand
AGGCCTTTCTTTAATAAACCGCCTTTATTGTTTTGGCTATCGATGGGTGTTTATCCGCTGGTCAAGAGTGTACGCACTGCCGCTCGATGCACGGTTCTCGTTTTTCATGTGTTGTCGTTGCTCTTCGTCTATTTGCTCTCCTGCCGGATATACTCCTTGGCATTGATGGGTGGCGCAGCTCCTCAGTTACACTTAGCAGCAGAACGGCAGGTTTTAGCGAGGGGTAACGCCCTGCTGTCGGTGGTAGTCTTTTCGTCCTCCTTAGGGATTTTCTATTTTTCTCGCTTAGGAATGCTCGATATTCCCTTGGTGGCGAGTTTGCTGGCTGTGCTTTATTTCGGATGGCGATTTTGTGAGGAAGGGCACGGCTGGCTTTTTCGAGTGACCTGTTTTTTTGTGTGGATGGGGAATCAGTGGAAGGGCCCAGTTTTTGTTTTTTTCTTAGTGCCGACGGTGTTGCTATTTTTCGTGGAAAAGCGACTAAATTTGCGCATGCTGAAGAGGTTTTGGCCTGAACTTCTCAGTACCGCACTCCTCTCATTTGGCTGGCAGTTTGCAATGTACGGGCAGTACGGGCGAGAGTTTTCCGATTATTTCTTTATGAATCAAAGTGTCAGTCGGCTGGGAGATCAGGCCGTTGGAAAGTTATTTCAATTTCTTGCAGTTGCAACGGTTCCGTGGACGTTTCATTACCTTTCAGGTGTTTGTGATTTAGCCCTAATTAAGAAATTTGAAACCAAGTTCGGGCTTTCAGTCATTTTGGGTAATTTTTTGCCCTTTCTCTGGGTCGGTGACCCTCATTTTCATTGGATGCTTCCTGCGGTTGCAGGCTTGAGTCTATTGCCTTGGAGAGAGGGGCATTCACCTATTGCGCGGCTCCTGCGGGAGCGCGCAGGGACTGCATTGTTCGGAGTGACTGGATTCTTAGTTTTGGTGTGCGTCATTGTGATTGATGCCTTTTTTCCTGATTATCATGGACTCCTGCATGCAGCAGTCGTCGGCTGTATTCTCGTTGGGGTTGGTTTTCTTGCCACTGGTTCGCGGGATTATAGGGTCTTCGCGCTTTCGGGTACTTCGTATTTGATAGCCATTTGTTTGCTCTTTTATGGCGTTTTTCCGAAGCTTTTGTCACCGCTGTGGTACCCAGAACGAATTCGTAAGATTCTAGAAGGTAAGTCAGTCGCTTTCTTAGTGCGATCCGTTGATCCCGGAATTGACTACGTGGGTCAATTTGATCAACAGCATAACACGGTTGAGATTAGATCAGATCAATCGAGGCCGGTGAAATTTTTGAAAGGATCTTTAGTAGTTGCCAGAGCAGAATTGCTGCCTCACGTTCAACAGTCATTTCAGCAAATTGCTTCATGGAATAAGGCGAGAGATGGCATGGTGAGGGTGTCTTGGGGATTGAATGAGTTGTGGAAGTTTCGGCAGCAAGTTTATCGTGAGTCGGTGTTTCAGCTGGTGTCCGAGCCCATGGTGTTGATCCAAATTGACTCTGATCCCAATGGGGGCAGTTGATCACCCAGGCCGGGATGAGTGATACGCTGGGATTACAGATCCTATGATTACCAAGAGGCTCGTTTGAAATGGAATAGGCCTAGGATCAACAGCAGAAAATTCGCACTTTGCATGCCTAAGAAGGGGCTGACGCTTCCCTTGAGAATGGCTGAAGTGCCCCACACCTGAAGTGTCCAATAAAGGATAGCGACCAGGAGTCCAATCAGAATGCCGCTAACTCGTGCAGACCTTTGCCTGAAGGTTCCGAAGCCGACACCCAAAAATACAAAAATAAACGGGCTGAGGGCGAGGGCGTTTCTGCGCCAGTATTCTGCTTGATGCTCTCGCCAGCCCGGAGAATCGGGGGGGCTTTGCTGAATCATTTTGAGGAGTTCAGCTTGGGGGATCATTTGAGGGCTGAGGCCCGTCGTCTGCTCAAGACCTTCGTTGATCTTGAGGTAGAGTTGATAGTCTTGGAAGTCGATTTTTTCATAGGTGTGTTGCTCCAGATTGCTGTGGTGCATAGAGCCATTGGAGAGCTTTAAAATAATGGAAGAGCCTAGGCTAGTTCCGGTATGAATGGGCAGGATTTCTGCTTCCTTGGATACATATGTCATGGGGCTGTTCGGTTCTCGTTCGTCGAAGATGAAAACTTTTTGGAGGCGGTTTTGTTTTTGGTCCACCTTTTCTGCGTAGATGAGCATGTCGAAGAATCCAGTGGTAAAAGCCCCTTCTTTGATAATGGAGGAGACTTTGGTGTTTCTTACTTTTTCTTCGAGGCCTTTGTAGGCAGTAACGCTCCAAGGGACCCAGTGATTCGTGAGTTGGAGCAGTAGGCTTCCGACAATGCCTGCTAGGACAAATAAGGAGGCGGAAATTCTCCCGAGGCTTAGGCCTGAAGCCTTGAGTGCGATGAGCTCACTGTCTGCGGAGAGTCTCGAAAATGCGAGTAAGACTCCCGTCAAGAAAGAGAGTGGAATAGCGTTAGGAAGGAATGATAATAGCAAGAGACCACTCATTTTTGCTAAGACGGCTGCACTGACGCCGTGATTGATCAAAAATTCCCCAATTCTCAGAATCTGAAACATTAAAAGAAGGAACAAGATAAACACGCAGGCGCCGATAAAGGCTCCCACTACTTCGCTGAGAATGTAGAGATCGAGTTTCAGTGGACGTAACTTCCAGAGTCGATTAGTAGGCATTTTTGTTGATAAAGCCCTTCCAAAGGGTAGCGACAAGAATTTTAAGATCCAAAAGGTAGGACCAGTTGCGAATGTAGTACAGGTCGAACTCGATTCTGCGATCGAGCGACGTGTTTCCCCTCCATCCGTTGACTTGAGCCCAGCCCGTGATGCCGGCCTTGACTTTATGGCGAAGCATGTAGTGAGGGATTTCTCGCCGAAACTGATGGACAAAGACAGGTCGTTCGGGCCGAGGGCCAACCAGGGACATTTCACCTTTCAAGACATTCCAAAGCTGCGGGAGCTCGTCGAGGCTGGTGCTTCGGATGAAAGAACCGAAGGCGGTGCGTCTCGAATCATTGCGATCGGCCCAAATTGCTCCGGTTTGGGCTTCGGCGTTGGTCTTCATGGACCTGAATTTTAGAATTTTAAATGTCTGTCCATCGATTCCCATGCGCTCCTGGCTATAGAGAATTGGACCCTTCGAACTGAATTTGATCGCTAAAGCGATGAGACCAAAGAGGGGGAGGAGCAAAATCAATGCGAGTCCTGAGGCGATAATATCGGTTCCTCTTTTTGCGATTGCGCCCCACCCTTGTAGGGGTGAGTCATTAATTTTAACGATCGGAAGCCCATCGAAGTCTTCAACTTCACAGCCTAATGTCGTGTATTCATGAATGTCAGGGATCAGTTGGATGTCGACGGTCTCGTCTTTTAGTAGAGAAAAAATATGATCCAAATCCGCATATTGAGATCGGGGAAGAGCAATGAGAATTTGATCTGGCTCGTATTTTTGAATAATTTTGTGAATTTCGTTGAAGTGCCCCAAAATCGGCTTCTTCGATACGTTGCTTACCTTTGATTTACTGCTCGTGACGATTCCTTGGATACGAATCCCCAGTTCCGGGAATCGGTCGATTCGACTAATGAGCGTTTCGAGGGCAGGTCCCTCTCCAATGCCGATCATGTAACGGAGGTTAAGCCCCCGTCGGCGGATTTCGCGGAGTCCGTTCCGTAAAACCAATCGAAACAGGATAATACCAACTCCTCCGAGAGCGCAAAAATAGATCATGACCAATCTAGAGTATCGATATTCACTGAAGAGGTAGGTGATCGCAATGAACCCGAGAGTAGCTGTTAGGTGAGCTTTGAGAATGAGGTGAACCTCATGGGTGCGTTTTAGCATTCTTTGTGAGTGATAGACTTTCATTCCAGAAAAGACTGCCGACCATAGAATTACGACTAAAGGCGTGAGAGCTGAGTATTTTTCGAACGAGGGTAGACCCTTGGTTACCTCAATCAGGGGAATATGAAATCGAATCCAGTAAGCCGCTAACCACGTGAGACTGATCACGCAAGCGTCGACAAACCTGAAAATGCCTCCTACAATATGGTGATAGCGCTTCAACATAGGTATACCCTATGTTAATGAAATCTCATCGAAAGGGCAAAGACGCAAAATGTGGAAATTACCTTTATTAGAAGTTCGGACGACGGGTGCAGTCAAAGGGGATACCGATCTGGTTGCAGTTTTTCAGGATACGGGCAAAAAGGCGGTTCCACCTCAGGGGAGTTTCGGTCATTGGGTCGAAAAACTGCGTAAGCAAGATACTTTTCAAGCTAAGGCGGGTTCGGTTCAGATGGTTCGCTTTGCTCAGTCAGATGCGCCCGGAGCCCTTTTGCTAGTTGGGTTGGGGCCTTTTTCGGATTTGACGGAAGAGAAATTAAGAGTGGCGGGCGGTCACACCTGGACTCACCTGGCTTCAGAGAAGATTCGCGAACTGACGGTTCACGTCGAGACTTTTTTTGAAGGTAAGCAGACGGGCCCCCGCGGCACCGGTGCTGCTTTAGATCATTCCCGGATGATTCGGGCCTTTGCTGAAGGTTTGATCCTGAACGCTTACCGTTTTGATAAGTACAAAACCACGGGAGAGCATTCAAGTGCGAGTGTCGCCGTAATGCCATCGCGGATTACTTTTCTAGTGAAAGACAAGAGCTTGAAGGCTCCGCTGGAACGTGAGCTGAAGCGAGTGGTAGCAGTAGGTGAGTCAGTCAGACTGACTCGCGACTGGTCAAATGAGCCATCCAATTATGGGACTCCGGTTTATTATGCGGAACAAGCTAGAAAACTGGCTCGTCAGTATGGCCTAAAATGCAAGATTTTAACAGAGGCGGACGCAACCCGCGAGAAAATGGGTTTGTATTTGGGCGTGGGCCAAGGAGCCGAGCGTGAGGGACGCATCGTTGTTCTTGAGTACTCGCCAGGCGCTAAGAAGAATTTGAAAACTTTGGCTTTGGTGGGTAAAGGGATCACCTTCGATAGCGGTGGGATTTCGATTAAGCCATCCTTAAGAATGGAAGAAATGAAGCACGATATGACGGGTGCTGCTACAGTCATGGGGGCAATGATTTTGGCCGCTCAGTGGCAAGTTACGAATCGCGTCATTGGAGTGATGGCCTTTACTGAAAATATGCCGTCCGGGAGCGCAATTCAACCAGGGAATGTGTTGACTGCTCGAAATGGAAAAACGGTCGAGGTGATTAACACGGATGCTGAGGGTCGTCTCATTTTGGCCGATGCGCTCGACTTCGTACAAGATTATAAACCAGACGCTGTGGTGAATATTGCGACTCTCACTGGAGCGGTATCAGTTGCTTTAGGGAAGCAATGCTGCGCGGTACTCGGGAATGACGACACCCTTATTGATTCACTGCGTAGAGCTGGCGAAGTGAGTGGTGAAAAGATGTGGCAGCTTCCGCTCTTCGATGAATATTTCGATGATTTGAAATCAGATTGTGCCGACATGAAGAATTCTGCGAATGATTCCAATGGTGGCACGATTCGAGGCGCTATCTTTTTGAAGCAATTTATTCGCAAAGGGACGCGTTGGGCGCATTTAGACATTGCCGGCGTTGCCTATAATTTAAATACCGTCTCTTATTTGCCGAAAAAGGGAGCCAGCGGTATTTATGTGAGAACTCTCGCCCAGTTTGTAGCGGATTTTTAAACTTTGCCGGAAACGGCGAGGGTTGGGCCGAGCATCGTGTTTAAGGAGTAGGAAGTAAAAATGGATACTGCGAACGAGAAAACTGCTCATGCAGAGTCGTCGATGCATAAAAGATTTTATATTGAAGATGCAGCGAAATGGGATGGTCAAGTCGTTACTGTAAAGGGCTGGGTCTACCATAAGCGGAGTTCAGGCAAGATCAAGTTCTTGGTCCTTCGAGATGGATCTGGATTGATGCAGTCCATTTTCTTCCAGGGTGAAACACAGCCCGAAGCTTTGGCAGCATTCGAGCACTTGACTCAGGAGTCGTCAGTTGAGGTGACGGGGCGATTGAGAAAAGAGCCCCGCTCGCCTGGTGGCTACGAGCTTGGGGTAATCTCGTTGAAGACTCTCCAAATTGCCGAAGCTTATCCCATTTCCCCAAAGGAGCATGGCGTTGAATTTCTCATGGAGAATCGGCACCTTTGGATCAGGAGCCAGAGGCAGTGGGCCGCCTTGCGGATTCGGTCTGAAATCATTCGGGCGATTCACGAATTTTTTGAAAAACAGAAATTTGTCCGATTCGATGCGCCCATTTTGACTCCGAGTGCGTGTGAAGGGACGTCTAATCTTTTCGGCACCCAGTACTTTGATGAGAAAGCCTATCTGTCGCAGTCAGGTCAGCTCTACGGCGAAGTCGGTGCGATGGCGTTTGGTAAGGTTTACGTCTATGGTCCGACTTTTCGCGCAGAGAAATCCAAGACGAGAAAGCATTTGACCGAGTTTTGGATGATCGAGCCTGAAGTCGCTTTCGCTGACTTGAATGATAATATGGAATTGGCCGAGAAGTTCATTGAATGGATCGTGCAGTCCGTTTTAGCGAATCGTGCACCGGAATTAAAAATTCTTGAGAGAGACATGAAGGAGCTGGAGGCGATTCGCGGGCCGTTCCCTCGGGTGTCGTATGACGAAGCTATCCGGATTTTAGAGAGACGAGGGGTGGCGATCCCGTGGGGCGAGGATCTGGGCGCTCCTCATGAGACGGCACTTGGAGATGAGTTTGGGAAACCTGTTTTTCTTCATCACATGCCTTCGCAGATTAAGGCATTTTATTTTAAGCAAAGCGATATCGTCGGTGGCCCAGGAGTCGAAGGTACCGGTCGCTATGCATTAGGATGCGATTTGATTGCTCCGTTGGGTTACGGGGAAATCATCGGAGGCGGTCAGCGTGAAGAGGATGTCAACGTGTTGAAGCGCAGGATTGCTGAGCATGGTTTGAAGGAAGAAGATTATTCCTGGTATTTGGATTTGCGACGTTATGGTTCTGTCCCTCACTCCGGGTTCGGATTGGGTTTGGAGCGAACTGTGGCTTGGCTCACCGGCGTGGATCACGTCAGGGAAACGATCCCATTTCCTCGAATGCTCAATACGCTGAGGCCTTGATTGAAAATCCCATACTCTAGATTCGTGAAATGATTGTAAGGCTGAGGACCTGGTTTGCTAACCCACGCTTCGCTTGGAGTCTGTTTTGGCTGACTCTAGGGTGGGTAATGTTTTTCTTTTTTGCGTACCGTGCCTGGGTCACCCCGGGAACGGATTACGAGGCTTATTATCGCGCAGGTGCTCGGGCACTTCAGGGTGAGGATCTCTATCGAAATGAAGTGACACCCTTCAAGTATCACCCGGTCGTGGCCTACTTGTTTGTTCCTTTTGCGTTTTTGCCCTTTCAAGTGTCGAAATTTGCCTTTTTTCTGCTCAGTTTTTCTGTGGGGGCGCTTGTTTATAGGGGCATTCAAAAGAGATGGGGTCATTGGACCACAGTCGCGGTGTTAATTTTCATGTTGCGATTTCATAATAGTGATTTCTTGAATTCTCAGGTGAATCATCTTTTACTGATTTTTTGGTTAGGGTATTTGAGTTTGCGTCCTGCGAATTGGGTGCTGGCAACCTTCAGTTTTGCTGTTTTTGCGAGTTTCAAGCTGATTCCGTTCTTGGTGGTGGTGCCCCTCATCTTTATGAAGCGCTACCAGGAAATTTTGGGAATCTTCGCTTGGTTTCTGATTTTGTCCCTACTTCCCGTGTTGTTTTTCAAAAACGGAGCTTTGATTTACCTGAGTTGGTTTGATTTGTTGCGCGAAACTGCCCCCGCGCCGATGGATACTTTACTTCAATCTGTGCCTTGTGCGCTCAGCGCATGGGTCGGGAGGTTTTTCTCTCAGCCGACGTGGTTTTTGGCTTTCAGTTATGGCGTTCAAGTCGGTTTGGTGGCGGTCCTTTGTGCTTTTGCAAGCCAAGCAAAAACAGAAAATCAAAGAAATTCAGCGATTTTGATTTCCGTCTTACTCTCCGTCCTTCTTTCGCCCATGGCTTGGAAGCACAATTACCTATTGCTTCTGCCAGTCGTTGTCTTTTTGCTGGATCAGAGGCGCATTTGGACTCTTGTCGTCGCCTTTGTTTTTATGACGGGCGTGAGCGCGATGCTTGGGCCTTCAGGCAAGGATTGGGTCGATCAGAGTTATCTGCTGGTGATGGGTGGTTTGATTTTGATGGGAGGTTTATTGTCGATCAGGGATGAGACTCGGTTTTCCTAACAGCTGATTCTCACCGCTCCTGTTTCGGTCCCATCTATTGCGCAGATGGCGATCAGAGTGGACTGGAGATAGATGGATGGGTTTTCTAGCGAAAACGAGTGAACAGTAAGGTGACGGATTTTTTCGTGAAAAAAAACACTCAGTGTTTCACAAGTCGGGAACTCTCGGACCTGAGTTGTCACAGCAGAGCAATTATTCAAGTACTGGGACTCTAAAGGGGCAATGAGCTCCTGTACGTTTTCCCGAAAAGCGATGAGATCGATGATTTTGCCGTTCTTGGGCTCTCCGGAAAGTGTGATTTCGAGCCTCCAAAGGTGAGCGTGCGGAATTTCATAGCCTGCTAGTGAGTGAGAGGCGAGGAATTGGAATTTGGCAATCAGGTCGGTTTTCATGCTCTCGATCCCTCGGGCAAAGTGGAGGGTCCATTCCAGCGGCAGGACGAGCCTTGCCCAGGAGACTCTTCGATTCTCAGTTCGAGAGTGGTCATGAGTTCGATGGTCTGGGTTTTTGAGAGTGCCTGGACGAGTTGGCGGCAGGCCTCAAATGAGAGAGTTTCCGTCGTGATATTGTCTAACTCCAGTAGAACGGCATCTTCCAGCGGGATCCGGTAGCGCTTCTTCCCGATTAAAAACTCGACCTCATCGGGTTCGGGTGAGCTGAGCTTCAAAAAGGGATTGCGGGTGGGCAGAAGTACTTTTTCGTCCCAGGTGCCGCAGATTTCTGCGATGGCCTTTTTGACTTGGGCAAAGGGGATCATTTTTTCAAATGCGATATCGCGGAGTTCGAGGATGAGTTGGGTGGTATAATTATGGCCGTGCAGTCTTTCTGCGCTCCCGTCTGGAAAAACAGTCAAATGGGCTGCAGAAAATTTCAGATACTCTTTACGGATACGAATTTGATGCTGATAGAGGGTCATTTCCCTCGTTGGGTATCAAAATTCCCGATGCTTCGCATTAACAAACCGACGCCAATCCCTAGGCCGAGAGCTGCTATTGCTAGTCCTAGCGGATTCTCTCGCCCGAAGTCCTCCATGCTTTTGGAGATGGCTTGGACGTCAAATCCATCGACTAGGCGTTTGATGTCATTTCTGACTTGGTCGGTTGCTTCATCGAGGTGTTCTTGAATCGGTGTGCTCATGCGAAGTGCCCTCAGTAGCAAGAAAGTAAAGCAAGAAGGGGGCCACTTTGTGATTGGCATGAGCATTGAATCCTTCCTTGCAAAGGAGTCCAACCTATGAACGGCGAAAATCAATCGAGGGTGAGAAGCCCAGTGCACTCGGTCAAAAGCCTGAGCGAACCTGTTGTGATTGCTGCCGGTGCATTTTTTGTTGGATTGGTTTTGGGGTCTGGACGCTGGTCCTGGTTCGGACGAGAGACTTCTCGCTTAGCCCGAAGTCTGGGTGTTCTGGCCCTGCAATATGCATCAGATGCATTTGAAGAAAAGAATCCGGAGCTTTTTCGGCGGACTCACCGCCTCATGCACTAGCTTCCGGATTGGGTGGTGCCAATCGCGTGCTGAGGCTTGTGGTCTTCGAATTCGTATTTTTTTAGGGCATCAATGGCGGATCGAAAGCCGCTTTTGACGATTTCAGTCATTTTCTTGGGCGAAAACGTGAAGTGTTCTCTAAAAAAGAGCCGGGTATCTTGCGCATTGGGATGGATATACAAAATATCGACATTCGATCGGAGATGTAATTCGGTCTCTAAAATTTCACAAATTTTAAGACGCTGCCTATCCGAAATGCCCTCTGCTTTGCAATAGTTTGAAACGGCGCTGAGAGCGTTTTGCTGAGATTCTCGGTTGTAAATTTGGTTGTTGATTTTCTGTTCAATTAATAAATAAATAGATTGAATTAATATCGAAGGAAGCCCTTTTTCAATGAGAGAACCAGAATCTGCATTCATGTGGTAGGGCTGATGAGTATAGCTTGCAATGACTAGGTCTGCGCCATTGTCTACGGCAACATGCGTAGAGAGTGTGTCTCGAATCTCGCCGTCAATATAATGGTGGGTTTCACCCGTACTACTGCGAATGGCATGAGGGGAGAAGATACCGGGCAAAGCCATACTTGCGGCACACGCATCAGATAGGGCAATATCATTGTTGTATTGACAGGTGAGGTCGTTCGGTGGTGGGCTGAAACTATGCTTCCCAAAAACGACTTTGCGAGAGTGATTGAGTTGGGTAGCGACGACAAAGAGATCGGGCGCATAGTCTTGAAAACAGTTTGAGGGGAGTACTTCCTCTCGGAGATACTGCTCGACTCCAGAGATTGAAAAAATTCCTGAAATTTTTAGCCAGTCTAGGTTGAACAGCTCATCCCAACTCCCGTCGCGCCACCCAGTGAAGAGCTTTTGAAAGCTGCTCAGGTGGGTGAGATGGTCTGTGAGCGTAGGCGCTTTAAACTTAAATGCTTTTTGATAGGTGAGGCGCGGCAGGGGTTTTGGATAAATATCCCTAGGATCGATTGCGGGTTGAGTGCCCCCCATGAACGAGCGAAAAATATTTTCTAATGAATATCCAGCGGCCAAATAAGCTGAGATGATGGAGCCTGCGCTCGAGCCTACGTAAGTCGAGACTTCGAGCCCTCCGCTTGTCTGGATTTGGGGGTGAGAGGCAAGGCCTCCCTTAAACCTGAAGCCTTTTTCCTGAAGTGCTAGGGCAACTCCGAGGTGAAACGCCCCTGCCTTGGTTGCTCCTCCGCTGCATACGAATGCAAGTTTCTTTTTAGGTCCTATCTTAATGACGGATTCATTTTTCTGATTTTGACCTATCATGCCAATTACAGTACTTGAATTTAGAATCCTTGGAAATACAATTAGGATAGGGGCGGAGAAAATGAGTCAAGTTTTCAGCAAAAAGAGATTATTTTCGTTTTGGGCAGTGAGTTTTTTGGGTTGGGTGGTCTGTTCTCCGAGCGGATGGTGTCATGGCGACTTAGATCGTCAGTTTCGCCTCGAAACTTTGGGTTATCTTCGGCCTCTGGATAATTTAGATGGAGTCTTTGCTGAATCGATTACGAGTGCCTTCGAAAAGTTTTTCGGCCAGCAGAATCGATTTGTATTAACAGATTTGCGGGCAGTGGATTCTGTGGTGACACGATCCAAGCTTCCTTATGAAAAGGTGATTTACGACGCTCAAATTTTAAAACAGGTTTCCGTGACGACCGGTACAGAGAGTTTCATTAGAACGCGGGTCCAGAAGGTTGGGGCCAATTATGATTTCAAATTGGAGTGGCTGCATGCTCCAAAAATGGAGATTTTAGCTGAGGTGCATTTTGTCCTCGAAGAGCCTAAGAATGGGGCAAGTTTTGATGGAGAATTCTTGGGCGAGAAGTTGAAAGAGCAGCTGTCCAAACTGGTTCACGGATTGCCCTTCTATGGGTCTGTGACCGGTCGGGTTCAGGAATCAGTCACGTTGAATATCGGAGACGGGGACGGAGTCAAAGCTGGAGATCGGGTTGAACTGGCGACCATCGACGAGGTTAAGGTTCATCCGTTGATGAATCGCGTTGTGAGCTGGAAGTTAAGACCGGTCGGAACGCTCTTGGTTGAAAAGGTTGACGGGGGGATGGCGTTCTGTCATTTGCTGTCCGAAGAGCCGGGTTTGGAGGTTTCTCGCTTTCAAAAAGTGACCCGTATCGAGAAAGCGCCCTCGCCAGTGGTGCAAGAGGCGGTCGGGGTTGTTCCAGAAGGAGTCCGCACTCATGCTGTCGAAGCCACTCAGCCACGGTTGGGATGGATGAGTGTCGGCTTGCCGCTCGGTTCTTATAGTCGCCTTACAACTGCAAATAATGGTGCCTTATCGAATCGTGGTGGCGGATTGGCTTTGGGGGCTCAAGTCGAAACTGAGGTGTTGCTGAATGGGAATTGGTTTTTTGGATTTAAATTAGCCTATCTGTCTTGGGATTTTCTTCAGCGGGATCGATTGGGGTTTCAAACGCAAGCAAGCCTTGCCGGTGGGGTTCCAGGTTCTGACGTTTCATACGGGCTGAATTTTGGATATCGAGTCGACTTTTCGGGAGAGATGGCAGGAGGCAAGGGTTGGCTGAAGTTAGGGTTTAAGTCAGCTCAGACAGGGCTCCCAAGTTCAGTCCTCGAAAACACGGGAAAGTTGACTCTGAGTTCTATTGTCGTAGGTGCTGGAGGGAGTTACCCGTTTCTGACGCAGTGGACAGCGTTGGTTGATCTCAAGCTTCGACTCATGAGTTTTGCTAGTTTAAATGGTAAATCTGCTTCGGGGAACGCTGATTTTAATATAGTCATGGGGGCGAATTATCAGCTCAGCCCGAGGATGACGATTCGTGCGGCGATGGAATATCAGGTGATCTCAGTTGTGTCCGCGGGAGGTACCTCGGTTGATCAAAATTTAGTGACAATTGCACCGGCTCTCTTGTATCAATTTTAGCCCAAATGCCTCAATCCGAAAAAATTGCCCAAAGAATTCAGGAACTAACAGCACTGATCCATCATCACGATTTTCGTTACTATGTTCTGGATGATCCTGAAATTTCAGACTCTGCCTACGATGCCCTTTTTCGAGAGCTACAAGCGTTAGAGAAGCAGTTTCCTGACTTACGCCTTTCAGATTCGCCTACTCTGCGAGTGGGAGGGAGTGTCCTCGGTCAATTCACGAAGGTGAGTCATCGGGTGCCTATGCTTTCCTTAGCTAATGCGCTGAGTGAGGCAGAATTTCAGGAATTTGATCAACGGGTGCATCGATTTTTGGAACGATCCGATACAGAGTCGCTCGAGTACCATGCAGAACTGAAGTTTGACGGATTGTCCCTTAATCTCACGTACGAAAATGGATCTTTGATTTCTGCGGCCACCCGTGGGGATGGCGAATCCGGTGAGGACGTCACGCAGAACGTCAGGACGATTCGTAGCGTTCCTCTGAAGTTGAGAGGAAAAGTAGTTCCGCGCCTGATTGAAATTCGAGGTGAGGTGATTCTTCCGATTGAAGATTTTGAAAAGTTAAACCGACAACAAATTGGTGCCGGGCTAAAACCTTTTGCTAATCCGCGGAATGCAGCTGCTGGCTCTTTGCGACAGCTCGATCCATCCATTACCGCTACTCGACCGTTGGCCCTGTTTGCTTACGGTTTGGGGTTTGTGAGCGATTTTGAAATCAAGAAGATGTCAGATTTTCAGGAAAAGCTGTCGTACTGGGGCTTTCGAGTGGGGGAGTGGAGGCGAGTCTGTCAAGGGCCGGATGACGTTTTTAAATTTTATCACGAAATTCAGGAAATTCGCTCTCGGTTGCCCTTTGAGATTGACGGGATTGTGGTGAAGCTCAATCGATTGAGAGAGGTGGATCAGGCCGGTTATATTGCGCGAAGTCCACGGGGAATGATTGCTTTTAAATATCCCCCTCGGCAGGAGACGACTACGATCGAGGATATTATTGTTCAAGTGGGTAGAACCGGAGTTTTAACCCCGGTTGCTCAAGTGACGCCTGTGAGAATTGGGGGGGCAACCGTACGTCGGGCTACTTTGCATAATCAAGATGAAATTGACCGTAAAGATATTCGCATTGGCGATCGAGTGCTCATTCAGCGAGCTGGAGATGTGATTCCGGAAGTGGTGAAAGTGATTACTGCTGTTCGGACGGGAAAGGAAAAGAAGTTTCATTTGCCTAAGGTCTGCCCTGTCTGTGGAGCCGCTGTAGAGAGAAAAGAAGATGAGGCCGCGGTTCGCTGTGTGAGTCGAAGTTGTGGAGCTCAACTGAAGGAGCGGATTAGGCACTTAGCGAGTTTGGATGCGCTCAATATTGAGGGTCTTGGTGATCGCATTGTTGAGCAATTAGTCGACGCAGGGTTGGTAAATAATTATTCTGATTTATTTAACTTGAAGAATGAGCACGTTTTGGCATTGGACGGATTTGCTGAGAAGTCTACACAGAAGCTGTTGGAGGCAATTGAGCGTGCAAAAAAGCCTGAGCTCAATCGGTTCATTTATGCTTTAGGTATTCGGCATGTCGGTGAAAAGACAGCAAAATCTTTGGCTAAGCAGTTTGGCAGTATGGAGTCGCTCATGAACGCGAGTGAGCAAGATTACGAAAAAATTCACGAAGTGGGCACTGAAATTTCAAAGAGTTTAGTTCAGTATTTCGCGGATCGTCAAAATCAAACCGAACTCCTGGAGTTGTTGCGATGGATTCATCCTCAAAGCCCAAAAAGGCCGGAAGGAGCTGCGGGCTTGAAGTTATTGGGTCGAACCGTGGTGTTGACGGGTACCCTTCCCTCGCTCTCTCGCACGGAAGCCACTCGACTGATTGAAGAAAACGGTGGAAAAACGGCATCCAGTGTTTCTAAGAAAACGAGTTTTGTCCTGGCTGGTGATGATGCGGGGTCGAAATTGCAAAAAGCTAAGGATCTGGGTGTTCAGGTATTAAGTGAGGATCAATTTTTAGAGTTACTCAAGTCTAGCCCCGTCTAAGTTTTCCAGACTCGAGGTCCTTGAGTTTCTTGTCCCAGCGATCTTTATAAGTGGAGTATTTCGTTCGAGCTGACTGTGCTTTGAATCTTTGCTGCGCTGTTGGCTTTGCTTCGCGATCGATTTGATCCATCATGTCATCCAAGATTTTTCGTTTTTGGATGGGCGGTAGTTTTTCCATGCCTTGGAAATACAGGGTATAGAGACGATCCACTTGTTCAATGAGAACCTCCGCTTGGTGAGTGAGCCCTTCGAGTTTTTGGTCAGTCTCAGGAGTGGACTTGATTCCGAGCTTTTTGCTTTCAATTTCGAGCTTTTCGGCTTCTTCTTCGTCTTCCCGCTCACGCCGCCTACGCCAAATGTCATCGGAATCTTTAGCCATGATGTTTTAATTTTATCAAATTAAATAGAAGTGAAAAGACTTTTTAATTCTTCAATTCT
>CAINWE010000161.1 GCA_903854365.1 Oligoflexia bacterium | reverse complement strand
GGCATACTCCGTCCAGTTTTCTTTTGGAACAATGTGATGAAGCTCAGCTTCCACTCTTTCCGGATCAGAAAATTTTGTGAATCCCATTCGGCGACTAACTCGACCCACATGAGTATCTACGACCAAGCTCGGAATCTGAAAACCCACCCCTAAGACGACGTTTGCCGTTTTGCGCCCCACTCCTCGCAGCAGAATAAGCTCCTCCATGGTCTGAGGCACCTGACCGTCATGTTGGCTCACCAAAAGGCGGGAAGTCTCAGAGAGAGCCTTTGCCTTGTTCCTGTAAAAATTTACAGAACTAATCAGACTCTCAATCTTCTGAGCATCTCCCTCCGCCATCGATCGAGCGTCGGGAAATACTTTAAACAACTTCGGCGTGACTAGATTCACCCGATCATCCGTGCACTGAGCCGAGAGCATCGTTGCCACCAAAAGTTGAAAAGGAGTCTCAAAATTTAAACGACACTCAGCTTCTGGATATTCTCGACACAGGATTTTTAAAATCTCCCGCATTCGCGACTTCACTGCCTGAGTAACCATTTTTCAACCTCTTGTACTGATCGAGCGTTCAAAACCTGCTCGACCGGAAGCAAAGCCTTCCGAGCCATAGCGACGCCATAGCGAGTATCTTCGAGACCGGCCAAATCATGAGCATCTGGGTTGATCGAAGTCATCGTATGAAATTTTCTCATCACCGGCCCCCACCGCCAGTCAATATCGAGGCGATTCGGATTAGCATTCAGTTCGACAGCCACATCACAACGCGCCGCCTCTCGAATGACTGCCTCGAGATCAATCTCAAACCCCTTCCTCCCAAGCAGAAGTCGACCCGTCGGATGCCCCAGAAACCGTGTAGCCGGATGCCGCACCGCTTTTAAGACCCTCTCCGTCATCGCAGCTCGGTCCATGTTAAATCGTGAATGAATCGAGGCCACCACAAAATCAAATCGCCTCAAAATCTGATCCGGATAATCCAGTGAACCGTCCGCAAGGATATCACTTTCAATACCCCAGAAAATTCGTATTTTCGGGTGCCTGGCTTGAACTTCCTGCAGCTCAGCCCACTGAATCTCCAGGGCGTCCTCTTTTAAACCCTGCGCGTAGAAAGCTGACTGACTGTGATCCGAGATCCCCAGATATTCGAACCCTAAAGCCTCTGCTCGGGAAACCATCTCCTCAAGCGTAGCCGAGCCATCTGACCGAGTCGTATGGTTATGAAAAACCCCGCGCAACCCATCCGAGGGCAAAAGCCGCTTCAACGCCCCCAATCGAGCGAGTTCGACTTCTTCGCCAGTTTCGCGGGTTTCTGGGGGCACCCACTCAAGGCCTATTTTAGAATAAAAGTGCTCCTCAGAACTGACCCCGAGAAACAGAGAACCATCGGGTGAGCCCAATGCCTGCCAATGCGCCTCCGTCGCCGTGGTTTTTGCCAACACATAGACAAACTCAGAAGGCTCCACAAAATCTATTTGAATCGGAGATAAAGCGGGTTGAGCACGGCAATATTCCGCTACGTACTTTTCGACCTGACTTTGAAGACCATTTCTATGCTCTAGCTCACCCGGCAGGGAGACTAGAAACTCCAACTTCTGAAGGACCTCGCTCCGTCTTCTCAATGCCCCAGTTTCACTCACCTCAATTTGCGGAAACTTTTCGCGCAAGCTAGGACAGAATTTTTCTACCCACTCCCAAACATCCGAAAGTTTTCGATACCCCTCATAAGAGGCTCGTAGCTGGAGGGATTCGTAAATTTTTTTCTGCGCCTTTTCACCAAATCCCTTCAACCTCATCAGCCGATTCTCTTTGCATGCATACTCCAACTCTCCGACCGACTGAATTCCCAATTCTTCAATCAAGAGCTTCGCTTTTTTAGGGCCCAAACCAGGAACTGAAGTTAACTCGAGCATTGCGGGTGAGACGGCTTTCCTAGCTTCTGCCAAAGCTGTGCATTTTCCGTGAAGTAAAAATTCAACTAGAATCTCTTCAATCCCTTTGCCAATTCCAGGAAGCTCGCGAAGCCTACCTGCATGAGCCCGTTCCAACAGATCATCCCGCCCCGCTAAGGACTTTGCTGCTCTTTCAAAGGCCCGAATCCGAAACGGATTTTCTCCGCTGAGCTCCAACAGATTTTGAATTTCAGTCAAAAGATCGCTTGCAGTCGAAGGCATGACGTTCATAGATTCTTTCTTCCCATATTCTCTTCTGACCCACAACTTTGGCCGAGC
>CAINWE010000160.1 GCA_903854365.1 Oligoflexia bacterium | reverse complement strand
GCAGGTTTGACGGGCAGGGTGCATATTGAGAAGCGCGAGCTGAGTGGCGTCGAAAGGATTGCGGAGGCAGGCGTATTTTTAGTGAATCCTCCCTACGGAGAGAGATTAGGAGACGTAGAAGCTCTGAAGCCGCTTTATAAAAATCTGGGAGACACGTTAAAGCAGAAATTTAAAGGGTGGGAAGGTTACGTCTTCACGGGGAGCTCTGATTTGGCGAAGGTGGTGGGCCTCAAGGCAGCCCGGCGCCATGTCTTGTTTAATGGGGCAATTGAGTGCCGGCTTTTACAGTACGATCTGTACTGACCTCCTGACGAGGAGGGTTGAGGCCTGTCCAATTAGATCAAGCTTTGTTCCTGTCCTGAAATCTGTTAAAACAATGTCCTATGGAACATAGTACAAACAGGGTTGGTGAGTCTACGATAGACCGTGAGTCGGAGATCCGTTTAACGCAAATGGCAGAAAAAGACGATGTGATTGCGAATCGGGTGACAGGCGTGAGGTTCATCTTGATTGTGCTTTCTTCTCGCGGCATGGTTTACGATGTCGAATCGCTGAGGCAAAAAGTCTTACTCTCGTATCCTGATTCGACTGTTTTCTTCCAGACTACGGACGGTAAGCCAGTGGGCTCCGTTGCACCAAAAAGTGTAGATCTGTTGATTGATTTTACTGGACCAGGTCAAAGGCAGCCTTTTTTCCACGCATTGACACTCAGGAGAAGAGCTCGCTTTGCGGTCGGCAGAAATGCGGGGATGTTTCGTAAGAAAATCTACGATCGGATTTACGACGAAATGTCGGATAGTGGCAATATTCCAGAAGAAATACTCAAGAAGGAAAGATTTGTCCAGAAGCAGGTGCTCAATCGGGCTGGTATTGCTTTTGTGCAGGCGGGAGATGTGCCTCCAGATCTTGGAAAAACGATTGCTCTCGAGTTACCGCCGATGCAGAGCATAGGTTAGAGGGGCTACTTCAGGATTTTGAAATGCAGAAACTGGAACGGATCGACTCATCGCTGTGGGCTGTTTTAGAGAAAGTTTTTGGAGTTCTTTGTTCTCTGAAGCTCGCAATTCTCATTATTCTCGCACTGACTTGTGGCTTGGCGACAGCGACGGTTTTGGAGTCTCTGTACGATACTCCCACGGCTCAGTTTTGGGTCTATAAGGCTCGCTGGTTTGAGTGGAATTTGATCCTTCTGGGGATGAATATTTTTTGCGTTGCAATGAGCCGGATTCCTTGGAGGCTGCGACATATTCCGTTCTTGTTGGCTCATCTCGGGATTCTTCTTTTACTGGCTGGCTCATGGGTCACTCAGCGCTTCGGCTTGGATGGAAATTTGCGAGTCTCGGAAGGAGATACCGAGAGTGCAGTGGAGCTCGATCAGTCCTCCTTGATTGCCGTCAGTGATCAGCGAGTCTATTCGATGGTGATTCCTTGGGTTCCACCCGGCGTGAAGTTTAGTCCGATCGCAACCTCTTCGCGATCTTTTCCTGTGAATTTGACGGTTGACCAGTGGATCTCTCATGCCGACTCCGAGGTGTCCTTTCTTCCCCGTCCTGTCGAAGAGCCTGCGCAGAAATTAGGTGCCCTTCGTGTTCGAGTGACTGGGGGGCCGATGAAAATTTCGCAGGAAATATGGCTTTGGGAAGGGGCTCCACAGTGGCGCGAAGTACAAGCAGGGCCAGCTCGTTTCTTCTTATCGCGACAGAAGTTAGCTGATGATGGTCGGCCAGGGCCGTGGTTGGGTTTTGAAATTCGAAAAGGTGAGATTGTCTACGCGGCGAAATCTTCTGCTGGAAAATGGGTCCGCGGTGTTTTGACTGAGAAGGCAGGCATTGCGGGAATGGAGATTCATCCCGGCTGGAAGGGCGATGTGGTTCTGTCGGTCGAGCAGTGGATACCCGATGCCAAAGTTCAGGTGGATTATCGACCCTCGCGTATTCAATATGGGGCTCAGGCTCCCTCCTCAGCCATTCATGTGGTTGGATCGCAAGGGGAGTCGGTCTGGTTGGGTTTAGGGGAGCGTGCTGTACTTCATACGGGAAACTCAGAGGTTACCTTGGGGTATTTTCCTAAGCGAGTCGTTCTACCCTTTTCATTGCGGTTAGATCGATTTCAAGTGGATCATGATCCAGGTACAGTGCGTGCAGCAGCTTATTCTTCGCAAGTCACAGTGTTGGGAAGCGGGGGAGACAAAAAAGCGACGATCAGTATGAATGAGCCTTTGGAGATGAATGGCTTTTCTATTTATCAAGCAAGTTACGAAGAGGGTGATCCTCGTCCGGTCACCTCGATCTTCTCTGTGAATCAAGATCCGGGCAGGGGTTTGAAGTATTTTGGGTCGCTCCTGATTGTTTTGGGATCGGTTCTTCTTTTTGCCAGTAAATATAAGAAATCAACAGCGACACGCTCTCAGGCGCGGCCTGCTCAGAGCTACGATCCGATTGTCGAAGTGAGTGTTTAACTCAGCAGTCTTGTGAAAGAGGTTGTCCTATGGAGTTCTCTGCATCCCGTTTTATACTGAGTTCGTGGATGATGTTGCTGGCGCTCTCTGCGTCACCTGTATTTGTGCGGGCCGCAGAGGCCCCCGCGATCGCAGAAGTTGCTGCGCCCCATGTAGGTTGGTCTTTTCGAGAGGTTGGGTTGACCCCTACTTTGAGCGGAGGAAGGCTGAAGCCTTTTGATTCGTTCGCGCGGGAGACTGTTTTGTTTCAAACGGGTTCCATGAAGTTCGAAAAATGGGATCCGGTGGACCTCATTTTCTCATGGATTGCGTTTCCCACTTACTGGGAGTCTCGTCCGTGGATTCGAGTGTCAAGAGAGGACGTGCGTCGGCAATTGGGGTTAGACGAAGCGAGAACGACTTTTTCGCCCGATGAACTCCTTAAAAACTCGATTCTCGCACAATACGCAGAACAGCTGGATCGTAAAGACCCTGGCAGCCTGCCTCCGGGTGCAAACCGCAATAGCCCTCGGGAGCAAGAGCTGAGGGGTGTTTTGGATAAGATCAGCTTGTTTCAAGGTTTGGTTACGGGGAGAAGTTGGCTTTTGCTTCCCAAAGTAGGGCCCGAGGGTTGGGGGCATCTCTTGGAACGGATTCCAGAAGGAGTCCCGATTCAAAAAGCATTCATTCAGCTTTTGAAGGCTTATCAGGGCGGGGATCGGGCTGAATTTGAGAAGATCTCAGGTGAGCTCCGCCGTGCTGTGGAGGGCGCTATTCCGGGTTTTGACGTCGCTCAGCGCCGACAGCTGGAGGCAGAGACGCTCTATCATCGAGCGCGGCCCTTTCTCGTGGCGTGGATTTTTTATCTGATTTCTGCCTTGGCCTGGGGATTGTCCACCGTCTTGGCGGATTCAAAAACCTTGAGAACGGTGAAATGGGTAGCTTACGGCACGTCGGCGGTCGCGGTGACGAGCCATCTTCTGGGGTTTGCATTGCGCTGTTATGTTGCTGGACGTCCTCCAGTGACCAATATGTACGAATCTGTGGTTTGGGTGAGTTTGGGTGCAGTCCTGTTTGCATGGATTTTGTACGGTATGCAGCGCCAAACGATACTCCTGTCTGTCGCGCATTTTCTTGGGTGTTTTGGATTGGTGGCCGGGGATGCCGCGCCAGCCATTCTTGATCCCGCACTCAATCCCTTGGTGCCCGTGTTGCGGAGTAATTATTGGCTGACCGTGCATGTGCTCACCATTACACTGGGGTACGCCGCTTTTGCGCTGACCTTTGGTTTGGCGAATGTGGCGCTTTTTCAGCTGGCTCGACGAACTGCTCGGCAGAAAATTATGGCAGTGAATCAACTCACGTATCGAGCGATGCAGTTTGGCGTGGTCTTCATTGCAGCTGGAACGATTTTGGGTGGGATCTGGGCAGATTACTCCTGGGGACGGTTCTGGGGTTGGGATCCTAAAGAGGTTTGGGCTCTGATTACTTTGCTTTGTTATCTCGCGATTCTTCATGGGCGCTACACGAATTGGATGGGCCAATTTGGTTTCGCCTTGGGGTCAGCCTTGAGTTTTATGTCCGTGGTGATGGCTTGGTACGGTGTGAACTTTATCCTGGGAGTAGGTCTGCACTCTTATGGGTTCTCGACTGGCGGGACTCCGTGGGTTTTAGGGTTTGTTGCAGCGGAGCTGGTTTACGTGTCAGTCACAGCGCTCTTTTATTACAGGCGAGCCAAGGCTTAGGTGACTCTGTTTTTGAAAAGCGATTTTAAAAAATAAAAATAAGAATAGATTAAATTTGATATTTTGTTAGATTCCAAAACGCATGATGCGCTTTTCTGGAGTTAAGAGTTTTTTGATTCGAATTTTAATTTTAATTTTCGTTTCTCATTTGATTTCTGATGGTCATGCGAGTTCATTTGTTTTGAGTCGATCTGCCTTTCGAGAGCAACAGGCGCTCATGTATCAGCAGCTCGTGCAATCTGTAGTAGATCGGCCGATTTCAGAATTAGAATCTTTTTTTTATACTCCAAAAAAACTGAGTCAAATTGATTTAGAGGTTGGTTCGGAAGAAGTTTTCAATATTTTGAATGAGTTCAGGGTATCAAAAGCGGCCGAGAGAATTTT
>CAINWE010000159.1 GCA_903854365.1 Oligoflexia bacterium | reverse complement strand
TGCACTCAGCTGAAGTCGGCTCTCTACCAAGCCAACTCTCCGACGTCAAAGTCAGTTTAGTAGCAGAATGCGATTGATTTACTACGGTTGAACTTCCTATTCTGATTGGAAAAAGCTCACTAGAAAAAGTGTAAGCGGCACCCTCCATCCAAGCAGTACGATCGCCCTTCGGCTGATCCGTGCTACCGTACCCCAATGCTAATCCAGGAAAATCTGAGTTATTACCACCTACTCCCTTGGCGATGGTAGGGAACTTATCTGCTCTCGTTTGATAAGGAGACCGTTTCAGCATATAGCCCAAAACAAATCTGGCCCTTGCATCTTGGTCGGGGGTATCTGGACCAGCGGATAGGTAGGCTCGAGCCGCCATAAACGTCGCATAGTGAACATAATTTCCGTAGGAAAACACCAGACTGAGCCGAAGCAGAAAAAAGGCAAAACCAAAAAATAGAGTCATGGTCAAAGCAAACTCTAAGGTAGATTGCCCAACACAATCCCTACTGATTGACCGATCCAAAAAATAGCCTAAAATTTCCATCTGATTCAATCCTCGGATGCATCAATGGCCCACCTTGGTCGGGTCCCTTGACCTTAGGATGACCGTACTGATAGGCAGCAGAAAATGGACCGGAGATCAACTGAACCATTTTTTTCGGGATATCCATGCGATTGATCAATCCGGAAACAGTTATAAATATCGAAACCACAGCGGAAATAAGCAAGATATACTCGACTAAAGCCTGACCTTGCGATTGCTGAAGTGAACCGCTCAAAGTCATTTTAAAATCTCCCCGAATCCAACAATCACTAGGAAAACAGAAATCGAAATTGGCAACGCAAACGGTAACTTCAGATCCTCTGCCACTGGCTTATAGTGAAGCTTGAGCTCCGGCACCCAAATAGAAAGCAAGAAAAAGTATGAACTCTTTAGAAAGGCAGAGATCCTCCCGGCCCGGATCAGCATGAGCAAACTGAGGCCCCCCCCCAACACGACAGACAGTCCGCCGACTTCCAAGATAAATTTTAATCCACCCCAAGCGCCAAGTGCCATCAAGTACTTAACGTCTCCACCTCCCAAAAACCTAAGCCAAAACAAGCCACTAAAAAGAAAAAATGCCGCCAAAATACCAAAAAATGACTGAATGATCCCGCCCCACCCAAACATGAGGAAGGCATGAATAAATCCGAGCAAGCCCAACGAGAGGGTGAGCCAATTATATATCTTTCTAAAATAGACGTCAGAAATGACCGCTGCGAGGCAGGCTAACAAAAGAACCCAATTATGGCCTTCAATTGCGCCAGACACTGAGGGGCGCCCTTCCAGACTTCAAGTCCCGTTCTAATTGCGCACCCACCCTCAGCACCACCACATCAAACGACTGGGCGACCCGCTTGACAATCTGTGAAGCTCCGATCACGACGAGGCTTATGATCAACAAATACTCCACTAAACTTTGGCCTCTATCGTTCATCGCAACAGAAGCACCTCGGGAGAATGAGGTTCTTCTAGGCCTCACGATCATTGATTCGATGTGCCTACGGCGGTGTCGATTTGAGTACCAACACTATTGACTGCCTTCTCCATCATCGGTTTAAACATGTCCTTAAACTTAATTGCAATCATGACCACAATACCTAGAACAAGAAGGTATTCTGTCATAGATTGACCGTCTTCATCTTTCCAAAGCCGAACCAAGAAATTTTTCATAAACTCTCTCCCTCTTCTATCTCCCTCCTATTCGGAAACAGAAAATAAAAACTTGATGCTATTCCTAGTATAACTTTACATTATCAATACTGTCAACTATATAATTGCCAATACTATCGACAGGTTATCTAATATTTCAGCACTTTTATCAAAGAGATCAAAGACCCTGTGGACGGAGTCTTGTTTACTCAATCCCCTTTGATGAATTTTTAGAACTTGATCTAAGGTGGTCCCTAACCCACCTTTTTGATGATCGAGTTGAGCGCCATCTGTCTGTAAAAGTAGCCAGTCTCCTGCCTGAACGCGACACTCAATAATCTCAGGCTCGAGATCTTCATACATCCCTAAGGCCACTAAGGGGGTTTGAAGAATGTCATCACGCATTACGCCAACACGATCACCGATCGGATCGAGCAATCGCCCGTAGGTTTTCGGAATGGTCAGAGAGATCGCCCTATTCCCTCGGATGAGCCAAGCAGCACAAGATCCCACATTAGCGATCGACAGCAGATTACCGTCAACAAATCCACTCAGTACAGATGCCCCACCCCGCTCATTGATACTTTTCTTACGATTCTCCTCCAACATCGCGCGATTTGCATAAACGAGTGCATTAAAAAGAACATTACCCGCCAGGGAAATATAGCTCCTGAGCACAAATGGT
>CAINWE010000158.1 GCA_903854365.1 Oligoflexia bacterium | reverse complement strand
GTGTTGACCTGGTTTACGCTTCCCAAGAGAAAGACAGCGTGGAGATCAAGCATACCTTCTCGGAGAATAGTGGGAGTACCTGGTCAGAGGCAAAGAGTTTGCCGATTCCGCGAGTGGAGATCTTTCAGCCAGGGCGAGCCAACGGCCCCCAAGTAGCCTCGTGGCAAAACCATCTTGCGGTAGTTTGGACAAAGCCCGGGAAGTCGAAATGGGGTGATGGTCCCATGGGACTCCTGATTTCAAATGATGGTGGCAAACGGTGGGTGTCCGGGGGTAACCCTGCCGATGACCAATCCATCGCTGGGCATGGGTATATCGATTTGGCTTTTGATGAGGCTGGGAGCTTGCATGCGGTATGGCTGGATTCGCGCGATGGTGGGCAGGGCGTACGTTACGCGCGGTCCGCAGACTTTGGGAAGACGTGGCAGCCGAATCAAACCTTGCAGTCCCGGACTTGCACCTGCTGCGGGAATCACATTTATCCCGTGGGTGCGGGGGGGCTGAGAGTCCTGTATCGATCGATCAATCCGCGAGATATGGCGATGTCGGAGTCCCTTGATGGAGGCAAGAGCTGGAAGCGGGTCGGAGCCGTTGGGGACTTTCAGTGGGCATTTAACGGTTGTCCTCACGTCGGTGGAGCCCTTGCTCAAACAGAGGCTCAGACGACTCATGTGAAGTCTCTTCACGCGTTGGTGTGGAGCGGTATGGAAGGGAAGTTTGGGCTTCATTATTTGCGGTCTTCGGATCAGGGTAGTCAATGGAGTGAAACAGAAGTCATTACGGATCGAGGGGCTTCTCAGGCAGATTTGGCCGCGGATGGGCAGAGGCTTGGCATGGTTTGGATTTCCTCTGCGAAAGAAGGAAAACATTCCGTGATGTTTAATGCGTCTCAAGACGAAGGAGTTCATTGGTCGTCGCCTATTGTGGTGTCTGCGGCGGGGAGTGAGCGGGATACACCGCGCATTTTTTCGACCGGAGTGGCCGGGCAATTCCTTGCGATTTGGTTGGAGACTCTGCCGGGTGATCAAATGATTTGGAAGTCGAAGCTTTTAAGCGCCAGCTAAGGCGGCCTAGTTTTGAGATCGTCTATCAGCGGGAGTAGCAAGCGTGCGCTCCCCAGGTTTGGGGTGGGTCAGGTCGCGTGGGCATTCTAAGTCTCTCCGTGGTAGCTTGGTCTCCGCAACCCACAGCCACAACCCTCTCTAATTTTTTGATAGTTGTCTAATTTTTTTACATTTATTTAAAAAATAATGTAATTAAGTAGCTGATTTTAAATGATTAATAAATGGCACCTAAATTGCTCTAGTATTCTGCTGTGATGACCTCCTGAGTGAGGGAGTGATTAATTTTATAAGAGAGTGGAGTAAAGTATGAAAAAACATTTATTGTTGGTGTTGTCGGTGATGATAGCGGGGAACCTCGCTGCCTGTGGTCGGATGTATTCCGGAAATTACCAAGGATCAGTTCAAGAGACCAATGGGGTGCAGCAGTGTGCTGGTGCAGCGACTTTGACGTTGAACCAAAACGGCAATACCTTGCAAGGGACTTTGCAGTCGACGACGAATTGCGGGAGTGTTCAGCTTCAGATTGTGGGCGGGTCGATCAATGGAGACACCATTACGGGGGTAACGGCAACTGGCAGCGGTGGGTGCCAATATACAAACGGCAATCTGTCAGTGAAGGGCGGTGGAAATTTTGTCATCAGTGGGCAGTTCGTACCGGCTGTATCTCCTATGATATGCCCACAGATTATTCTGATCAACGCCTCTAAGGAATAGAGATTAAAGACTGTAGCAGATCTATACAGTGGACTGTAGCTAATCGCAGCAGTTTTCATTGGAGTAATTCTATAACTATTCGAATGAATTGATCTTTCCTCGTGGCATATCCTTTGCTTTATCGTGAGTAGAATGCTGATCGATGAATCGATCGCAACTTGAGGAAAATGGAGAAAATTATGAAAAAGAGTTTAATCGCTTTGGTGGTTGCTGTGTTTGCTATGAATGCTGTTGCTTTCGCAGCCGATGAGTCCGCTGCTGGTAGCAGTGCAAGTCCTTCTTCTCGTTCAGCTACTGTGAAGAAGCATAAACATGGTCGCAGCAGGAAGAAAAGGAAGAATGATAATAAGAAGAAAGAAACAGAAGGCACTGGCACTGATGCTTCTGTCGCTTCGCCTAAACAATAGGGCCTAAGCTTAACTTAGGTATTTTGCCTTACTTTGTACTCTCGAAGCCGGATGATCCTAAGGATCTCCGGCTTTTTTTATGCTAGCGTGAACTCATGCAGATGTCCTTGAGGAAGCTGAGTTTACAGGCGAAAATTAGCTTAGTTCTGGTAGCGGTCATTATTCCTACGTTTGTCATTGTTACTCTTGCTGAAAATAAGTTGACCCTTCCGATTCTGAGTGAAGAAATTCGTCAAATCGGCATTCACTCCGGAAAGACCTTAGCAGCGAGAATCGAGAGCGGGCGTTTGCTCGCTTTGCCGAGTCCGACTCCAGCCATTGAAAATGTCATGCAGGAAATTCTTTTTTCCCAGCCGGATCTCGTGCGGGTGGATGTCTTGGTGAAGGATCCAGTGACTTCTGGGATTAAGTTGATTGCTTCGAATATGGATGATGATGGGGGGGCGCAGTTTTCTGTGGTGACCTTGATGGATACTGTTTTGAGTGAGTTCAAGACGGACGAGGTTGGGAACGGCCTTTGGGATATTTTTGTGCCGATTGAACATCAAAATCGAGATGTTCGAGGATCCAAGCGCCTTTTGGGCATGGTGCATGTCGTAGTTTCCACTAGTTTGCTTGCTCGCCTAACGGATACGCTTTGGCGGACTCAAGCCACCGCAGCCGGACTCAGTGTGGTCATTCTTTTCGTAGTTCTCAGTTACTTTCTTAGGAAAACGATTACGAACGACCGATTGTTAAGGTTAGCCGAGTCTCAGAACCTCCAGTTGACTGAGCAATTACACGAAAGTCAACGGCAGCTCATGATTACTGAGAAACTCGCTGTGATGGGGCAGCTCACGGCGAGTTTCGCTCATGAAATAGGTACCCCCTTGAATGCCATCGGAGGGCATCTCCAGCTCTTAAAAGAGGAGGTGAGCCCTTCGCGCGATTCGGTGAATGGGGAGCGTTTTGAGGTGATTCACGGCCAGTTGAATAAAATTGCGGGTATCGTGAAGGGTTTTTTGCAGAGCACGGCTAAACCGGAGTCCCAAAAGCAGTTGATTGATCCGAATCGCCTCTTGGAGAAGACTCTAGGGATTGTCACTCCCCGGATTGAGACGATGGGAGTTGAAGTCAAGCGACGGATGAATCGAGAGATGGGCCCAGTACGTTTGGTGCCGCTCGATTTGGAGCAAGTGTTGCTGAATGTTTTGAATAACTCCCTGGATAGTATTCAGTCCAAGTTGGTCGCACGCTCGGGCGATTCTGGGAGTGTCTCTCTTGAAGTGTCGACCGAAGTCATCAAGCATCAAGGTCGGGACTGGGCCCAAATCTCAGTTTATGATACGGGTGAAGGAATTAGAAAGGTCGACCTTAAAAACGTGCTGAAGCCGTTTTTTACGACGAAGCGTCCGGGTGAGGGGACAGGTCTTGGGTTGACCATTTGTCAGCAGTTGATCCAAAAGTACGGCGGTGACTTGTTGATCGATTCGAAGGAGGGTGTGTGGACCAAGGTAGTAATTCGGCTACCCTATCACTCAAGCGGATGAAGGAGGAAGCCATGATCCCTCAGTTATTGATTGTGGATGACGATGAGGTGACCCGCAACTTGCTGCGAGAAGTTTTGCAGCGTGAGGGTTACCTAGTTCAGCTGGCTCACAGTGGCGAAGTGGCCATTGCTTTACTCAAGAAAGCTCGGTTCTCGATTGTGCTTTCAGATATTCGCATGGTGGAACTCGACGGTATGGCGGTTTTACGAGAAGTGAAGTGCCATCACCCTCAGACGTCAGTGATTCTGATGACCGGGTTTGGGAGCATGGAGGGAGCAGTTCAGGCCATTCAGCAAGGCGCTTTTGACTATGTGAGCAAGCCCTTTCAGATGAATGAGTTGAAGGTCGTGGTGGCTCGAGCGATGAAGTACTGGGAATCTTTGCAAGGTGCCCGCGGAGAAGCTTTCGCAGCTCCATTTGAGCAGACTGCAAAAACTTTGATTGGCAAGTCCCCAAAGATTCTCGAGGTGTATAAGATTCTCGCTAGGGCTGCTATGTCGGCGAGTACAGTATTGGTGAACGGTGAGAGTGGCACAGGCAAAGAGTTAGTGGCCCGGGCGATTCATGATCATAGTCCTAGGCGGGATCGCAAGTTTTTAGCTGTGAATTGTGGATCATTGTCCGAAAATCTGCTGGAGTCCGAACTTTTTGGGCATCTGAAGGGATCCTTTACGGGGGCGATCTCCGACAAACGAGGATTTTTTGAAGAGGCTCAGGGCGGGACCCTTTTTCTCGACGAAATCGGAGACATTACGCCAGCGCTTCAAATTAAACTCCTTCGAGTCCTCCAGGAGGGTGAGTTTAAGCCTGTCGGCTCCGTGGAGTCTAAAAAAGTGGACGTTAGAATCATTGCAGCTACTCATCGCGATCTCGATGGCATGGTCAAGGCAGGAAAATTTCGGGACGATTTATTTTATCGGTTAAAAGTGATCTCGATGGAGCTCCCTGCCCTTCGAGATCGCATGGAAGACCTACCTGCTTTGGTGGAGTATTTTCTCGCGCGCTACGCGGATAAAAATAAGAAGCGAGTTTCTCATATTTCGGAAGAAGCGATGGAGTTATTGACGCACTACGCCTGGCCCGGAAATATTCGCGAGCTGGAGCACGCGATCGAGCGAGCCG
>CAINWE010000157.1 GCA_903854365.1 Oligoflexia bacterium | reverse complement strand
CGTGCAGCGCGAGCTTTCGGGATTGCACCTTTGGTTGCAGCCTTGCTAAGTGCACGAATTGCACCGATGTAAGCCGCTTTTACTTGTGCCTGATCTTTTTTCTTGATCGCATCGACCGCAGCTTTAATAGCAGTGCGGGTGCTGCTGCGAGTAATGATGTTTCTCGCTTGTCGAGTGAGGGCTTGTCTTGCGCGTTTTGTCGCGGTTCTTGTATTAGCCATTTGGCTTTCCTTTCATCACCGGAAATCAATTCATTGAGTTGGATTAGATTGAGGCTTGAGTAGCCATCGGACCGGTTCGCTCAGCTTTATATCGGAGAGCCTGAGTGGATTCAACTCATTTTTTTGGAAACAACGGACGGCCTGGTTTTTGCTTAGCCTCGGGGACTCGAAGACGGACTTTGCCGCAGTCCAGCATGAGAGCTGTCTGACAGCGGATGCAGTTGAGCGAGTGGATTTTTACCAGGAGATTTGTCGGAGATGAGGAAGGATCGGGATTTGGAGTGGCTGGTGAGCGACTCGCAGGGGGCCTTCGCGATGGGTACGGCTTTGGGAGTGCGAACTCGGAAATATCATGGATTTTACATGGGCATTCCCGGCAGAACTCAGACAGCCTATTTGGCCGATCTCGAGTTTGAGTGTAACGGAATTTCGCTGTGGCCCCACCTTTATTGGGGTCCGCAAGGAATGGTTCAGAATCCAGATGGAGAAGCGTTGAGTCTATCTGGAGAGTTTAAAAATCGAGCCCGCGGGCCTGCGTGGCAATGGAAGCTTGCCCAGGGGCAGCTGACGTTTCGTGTTGAGGCTGCTCGGCCGGCTGGGATTACAGTGAGTTGGGATTGGGCTTCTCATGGCGATGAGCCAGCCTTATTAAAGGTTCGAGGATTTTGGGCCATGCGAGATTTACATGCCCTCGGTGGACAAGAATGGGCCTGGAAATGTCTGGATTTTAACTCTCGCTTACGGAGTGCATCGGGTGGCCAGGGCACGATCGTAAGTCAAGCGGGCGATCGAGTTGCTTTTTGCTACTTTCGCGGGCCGTGGCAGTGGAAGGATCATCCCCTCTGGTACGAACGGTTTTATTATCCGATCGAGATAGAACGTGGATATGAGGGCCAAGAGGATCTCTATTCTGCCGGTGTTTTTGAGGTGATCCTGCATCCAGGCGAGTCCTGTGAGTGGTGGAATTCAGTGGATCCCGGGGTATTCGAACTCGGCACTCCGTCTGAACATTTCCTCCAGAGTTCGTATCCATCCCGAGTTTTTGATTTCAAAATGACCCATCCAGCTGGAATTGTGGCAGGGTTTCCTTGGTTTGGAGAATGGGGGAGAGATACGTTCGTATCACTTCCGGGGCTGGCAGCGGCGTGGCTGGATGGTGAAGCTCCTTCGGGCGAATTTAAAGGCTCAGTCCCGTGGATCAGGGAATTGCTGAATCGTTGGGGCTCGTGGATCCACACAAAGGGGAGCTTGCCGAACGTATTAGAGGCAAACGGGCAACTCCAGTGGGACTCTTGTGATGCAACGTTGTGGTGGTGCCACTCGTTGAGTGGTCTGTGGACTTACACTTTAGTATTTCAGGAGTTCTATCCCACACTCAAGCTCGAATTTATGTCCCTCTTGGAAGAGGCGATTGAAGCCATCGCTGGGGGTCGCCATCGATTTTTGAAAATGAGATCAGACGGACTTCTCGAAGTGACAGAAGCCTATACGAGTTGGATGGATGCTCGAATCGGCGGGCAGCCAGTAACGCCGCGCCTGGGGGCTTTACCCGAAATCAACGCTCTCTGGTTTCAGGCGATTGCATTGTACCAACTTTGGGGAGGTCACATTCGGTGGCTGAAAGGGGCTGGGGGGCTTGCGGGCCTAGGCTTGCGAGTATTGGAGTGCGGCGAGCCGACTCGACCCAATGTTGTTTTCATGCACAGCATTCCCCTGGCACCCTCATTCGTTCTGAGTGCTCTCGGTCTACCTGTTGATGGCTGCGTTGAGTCGGATTTGATGCGATTGTATGAAGAGTTTTGGACTCCCGTGGGTCTCAGAACCCTATCGTTGCATGACCCCCGATATTTGCCCTTCTATAGGGGCCATCCTACTGAGCGCGATGCATCTTACCACCAGGGCCCGGTCTGGGCTTGGCTAGGAGGACATTTTGAAGTGGCTTGCGATCGCCTCAGTTGGATTCGGAGCGCCAAACTCACTGACCCTTCTGGATGGGCGTCAGCGCTGTTGGGGGCCAAAACTTTACCTCCGACTTTCCTCAATCAAATGCCAATTCTAGGCCATATTGCAGAGCTTTTCGATGGTGATTCGCCCTTCGCTGCGCGGGGAGCGCCCGCTCAAGCATGGAGTCTCGCGTGTCTAGAGGAGGCCAGCGCCCGTCGTCGCTGGAAGTTGGATCAAAAAATCACCGTGATCCTCATGCAGTACAATAAGCAAGGGAGCTTCGTTTGAGAGCTGGGAAAACAATTCGAGTCCTCATGTTAGGCTGGGAATATCCGCCCCGATTTGCAGGTGGCTTAGGTAAGGCTTGCCAGGGCCTTTCTCAGGCTTTGGCTCGAGCAGGGGTGCAAGTTTACTTTGTCTTGCCAACTTTTCCTGAGCGCGTTTCTGAAACGCACTTAGAAGTCGTTGGTGCTCGTGAATGCCTCCTCGAGGCTGGCTGGAGTCCCGAGCAAGTTGCACTTAGGCCTGGAGTTGAGGGAGTCTCGGAAAGCGATCCGCATTCTTTGCTTCGAATTCCATTGCCGGCACAGCTTTTCCCCTATGGGCGTTCGCCCGAAGGACTTATGTCTCAAAGTCTGCAAGATGTGATGGATCGTATGTCATCGGGTGAACCCATTCTGGGCATTGAAGGCGGTGGCTCGCCGGGGAGGTCGGAGTCATTTCAACTGCCTCAAATTAAGCCGTTTGCTCAGAAGTTAAAGGTCTCTTTAAAAAGTCAGCCTTCGGTGGCTTCGGTAGCGAAACAAAGTGAAATCTACGGAAAAAATCTTTGGTCGGAGATTGAGCGTTTTTGCATTACGGTCCGCCACCTGGCTGAGGCTCACGAAGTCGATTTGGTTCATGCTCATGATTGGATGACCTTTCCAGCGGCTTTTGAGTTTCAACGAGTGACTGGAGTGCCCGTTTTTCTGCATGTGCATGCAACGGAGTATGATCGCAGTGGGGAGAATCTCAATCATGAAGTATTTCGGATCGAGAGAGAAGGGTTTCGTAAGGCAACTCATATTTTTGCGGTAAGTCGGTACACCGCGGGCATGATTGAGCGACTCTATGGAATTTCAAAAAATAAAATCACCGTAGTCTATAATGCTCCTGAGGAAAACGCGAAGCTTCCATTATTCTCAACAGAGGCCGAGCGCAAACCCCAAGTAATTTTTCTAGGGAGACTCACCTTTCAAAAAGGGCCTGACCATTTTCTACGTGCCGCAGCGCTCGTCTGTGAGGCTAACCGAGACGCGCAATTTGTCTTTTGCGGAACGGGCGATCTTTTGGATCAGTTGCGAGAGCAGGCACATCGATTAGGGATTGAGGATCGAGTTCATTTTGCCGGATTTATGAATCCTAGCGAGGTAGATGAGATCCTGCTGCGCTCTCGAGTTCTCGTGATGCCGAGTGTTTCTGAGCCGTTTGGGTTAGTCGCCTTGGAAGCGATTCGCTGTGGAATTCCCGTTATTCTTTCTAAGCAGTCAGGGGTCAGGGAGGTCTTGAATCGAGCGCTCCAGGTAGATTTCTGGGACCACGAAAAGTTGGCGGATCAAATTTTGGCTGCACTTCGCCTGAAGGGTTTGTCGCAGCAGTTGGTTCAGGAAGGCCTGGTTCAGCTCGGCCAATTAAGCTGGGAGAATTCTGCTCGCCAAGTCATTCAAGATTATCGCCACTTATTGGGTAGCACTTATCCCCAATCGATCGGAGGGTTTCATGGCCGTTGATCTCTGTTTTTATTTTCAGGTCCATCAGCCTTGGCGACTGAGATACTATCGCTTTCTTGAGGTGGGGAAGAATCATCAGTACTTTGATCAAGATAAGAATGCGTCCATTTTGAGAAAGGTTGCAAATCAGTGCTATCTCCCCATGAATGATTTGATTTATGAACTGATTGAGGAGAATGAAGGTCGATTTAAGGTCTCTTTTTCGATCACTCTCACTGCTTTGCAGCAAATGGAGGCCTACGCTCCTGAGGTGCTGGTTTCGTTCAAAAGGCTTTTTGACACGGGTTGTGTCGAGCTTCTATCGGAAACTTCGCACCATTCTTTGGCAGCGCTTTACAGTCAGGAAGAATTTAAGGCCCAAATTGAACTGCATCGACGCGAAGCTACACGTCTGCTGATGGCTCCTTCTAAGGTTTTTAGAAATACTGAATTGATTGCGAGTAATGCGATCGCGCAAGCAGTAGATTCGCTGGGGTATCAAGGCATGCTGATGGAAGGCGCGGATCATATTCTCAGGTGGCGTAGTCCCCTCTTTAAATATTTAATCTCCGGGGCGCATGCGTTAGTTGCTCTGATGAAAAACTATAAACTGAGTGATGATATTGCTTTTCGCTTCTCGGATCGAGCGTGGTCGCAATGGCCGCTGACGGCTGAAAAGTACGCCGATTGGATTCGATGGATTGACTTGGAGAACCCGGTCGCTGCAAGAGGAGGGGTTCCCTACGTCGGACTTTTCATGGATTACGAGACGTTTGGTGAGCATCAGTGGGCGAGTACCGGAATCTTCGACTTTATGCGAGCCCTCCCTGAGCGCCTCCTGAGAATGGAAGGCCTTCGTTTCGTCACTCCTTCCGAGTCAATTCAGGCTGCGCTTCAGGAGCGAGAGCGGGGGAGTATGCAGGCGGATAGCTTTGTGATTGATGCACCACAACCTTTTTCTTGGGCGGATGTCGAAAGGGATCTCTCAGCTTGGCAAGGTAATCCGATCCAAGATGCCGCGTTGCGAGCAGCCTATCGTATGGAGCCTGCGGTTAAGAAAAAAGCTGCGACTCTGCCAGCAGAGGAGGGTGAAGAGTTGGTTGAAACCTGGCGACGACTCCTCACGAGCGATCATTTTTACTACATGTGCACCAAGTACTTTGCCGATGGAGATGTGCATAAATATTTCAATCCTTATGATAGTCCTTACGATGCACATATCTTGTATATGAATGTGATGGCTGACCTGGCTCAGCGCTGCGATGTCCGAGAGCTGAGTATTGCTTAGTTTGGACCGTGGGCTAAATTCTCTCAGAGGGAGCGGAATCCTATGTCTTGGGAGCAACGGCCAATCGCCGAAATGCAGATGGGGAACGGGACGTTATTGGTGACCTTTGACGCGTGCGGGGAGGTTGAGCAAGTGTTCTCCCCTCAGATTGATGCACTGCAGGCGCGTTTGGGAGTCTATCAAACAATGGTCGTCGTGGGAGGTGGGCCTGAGCATCAGGCGGGAGCGCCGGAGATGATCCCAATTCATGCCGGGAATTTTGACATTCGGATGCAGCTGAGTCCAGGTTCACAGGTGTTTGGGGTCGAGTATTATCATCGGTCTCGTCCGCTTAAAATGACGCGCCGTTTAGCGATTCATCCCACTGAGCCGATTCTTCTCGATCAATGGAAAATTTTAGGCGAGCGAGCCGGATTACTCCATCAATCCGTTCCTTGGATGGGGTACACGACCTCTGCGCACTGCTCGCTCTATCATCCGGTCTTCAATGGGATCGTGCATCATCGCGGGAGGCGCTGGCTGGGCATCATTGGTCGATCCAAAGTGCAGTGGGAACGAGTCGGGCATTTGGGAGATGCGGAGCGGTATCGGCTCTGGTCGGGTGAGAAAATCAGTGTTCCGATCCACGGCGGTGACCTCTGGGGTTTTCCTGGAGGTCCGGTTCAACGAGGGTGGGATCATGTGGTTCAAGGCTGCGGCACCTGGGGAGCTTTTGCCGTTGGGCCTGACGACAGTCTTGAATTTCTCCTGATTTGTGCGGAGAGCGAAGCGCATTTAGGGCATCTCATTCAATCGTTGAGGCATATTTCGACCCGACGCTATTTTCAAATGGTCGAGGGGATGGTCAAGCGGCGCTATGCGCCAGCTTTATCGATGCTGGATCAAATCAAGAATGAACGAGTTCGTTTTCTATGTGAGCGTTCGATTGACGTCTTGCATGCGCTTCAAGATGCAAAAACTGGGGCGCTTCTTGCGGCAGCTGAGGTAGATCCTCACTCTCGCCTCTCTGGAGGGTATGGCTATAGCTGGCCACGAGATGGGGCATACTTAGCCTCGGCTCTCGGAGCTTTCGGTTTTCGAGATCGAGTCGAACACTACTTTCGATTTCTGACGGATACGCAAGATGTTTCCGGGGCGTGGTGGCAGCGCTATTTAGCGACAGGGCATGCAGGGCCAAGCTGGGGTCGCATTCAAATTGATGAGCCTGCTACGGTTTTGAGTGCTGCCTATCTTCACTTTCGACGAACGAGGGATCATCTCTGGCTAGAGACTTTTTGGCCGACTCTCGAAAAGGGGCTTAGATTCTTGGAGGAATTTCACTCGACGGAGGACGGGATGGGATTGGAGTCTCATGACTTGTGGGAAGAGCGCATGGGGATTCATGCTTATTCTCTCGGGGCTGTGGCATCCGCCTTTTTGACGGGATCCTTTTTGGCAGGTGAACTCATGGAGACGAATGCCCAGGTTCACTACCATGACCTCGGAAAAAGAATTTCTCATTTAATTCTGGATCGCTTTGTTCCTGCCGAAGGCCCGATTCAGCGGTCTTATATTTCTAAGCAGTATTGGGATCAGGCGATGGATGTTTCGCTCCTGGGTTTGATTCGACCATTTGGAGTGATCCGTCACGATCATCCGAGTGCGCGTCGTCTGGTTGAGAAGGTGCGTTCACGACTTTGGTGTCATTCCGTGGGGGGGGTGTTTCGATATGAGGGGGATCACTATCGGGGCGGGAATCCTTGGGTTCTTACAACTCTCTGGCTCGCTTATGTAGAAATGACTCTCGGGAATTGGGATGAGGCTCGAGAAGCCTTTCAATGGAGCATGTCTAAATCGACAGTTCTCGGGCTTTTTCCAGAGCAGGTTCATCGAGAGTCGGGTCAGCCGTGCTGGGTCATCCCGTTAGGTTGGTCTCATGCCATGTTTTTGCTTTTTGTCGAAGAAGCAATCCGGCGCAAGTGTGAAGCCCAAATTTGGGATGGCTCATTGATTTAGCGCCGTGTACCTCCTCGGACCGCTTCGATTGAACAAGATCCTTGGCGCAATCCTCGCAGTTTATGGCGAGAGCAAGCCGGCGCTTGATGCTGTAGGTGTGATCCGCCCCTTACGTACTCAAATCTCCGGATTTGCCTGCCCCATGCACCTCCAGTCATCTAGGTTTCATTACTTGACAAAAAAGCAGCGGCAAGATATGAATTCCAGCTTTTATAAAAAGGAAGTTCCATGAGTAAAAAAGTTGAGAAGAAGTCAGTGGCAAAGGCTAAAAGTCCTATTTATTTTCGGTATGAGTTTTCTGATGAGAAGGGCCGCCTGGAAGGTGGCGATATTTTCACGTTTTCTTCTGCCGCAAATTTGAAGAAAATGATGGAAGAAGTGATGAAAGTTGCTGAGGGCGATGGCGTCACGGTGAGCTTCACGATCGGTAAAGAAGAGCAGTTTTTCAAGTTTTTGCATAACTTGGGTTTGAGTCAGAAGGAAGTCGAGAATGAAATGGTAGACGCTGTTGCGATTCCATTTTTGGGCGACGACGCGGCTCCAAAAGCCAAGAAATCCCCTTCGACTCAAGCGCGGACCAAAAAGCCTAAGGCGGCTAAGTCAGTCAAAAAGTCAGCTCGAAAATAGTGGCTTCATGATCTCCAGTTCTCGCTCGGCTCGGTCCGCGGATGCGAGTTCACGGTCCAACGTGTATGGTTCTAAAGCCGTATTTTGAGCGTACTTGCCAGGATCCATTTCAGAATAGAAGACCTGTAACGAAGGACGGTCTTGGCTGCATTGCCAGATTAAGGCTGCACACATTTTACAAGGTTTGAGGGTGGTCAAGACGACTGCTCCGGCTGGAATGAGTTGGTGAGTGTCGCGAAACCAGTTTTGGATGAGGTTGACCTCGGCATGTAGGGTTCTGTTTCTTGCATTTTGGTTGTAAGCCGCGGCCCTGAGATCATAATTTCTGCCATCCTGCTGAGGGAGTAAGAGGAGAGCGACAATAGGTCGGTCACTTTGATGTCGAATTGCGTGACGGGGTAGGTTTTTGGCAGCTTGATTCGCCCAGGTCATCCAGTCCTGGAGGGATCGAGGGTTCAGGTTTTCCACCGAGTGGGAGAGGTGCTTTGCCTTCGCTTTCTTGGGAGTAACGTCGAATGCCTGGAGAGGTGTGGGGCTGATCTCGAGATCCGGTGCTTGGAGGAGAGGCGTCACCCGCTTTGCGGCAACTCGGACCATACCGCGACAAAAAGGCATCAAGTGAGGTTGAGTTGTGTAGATCCTCGAGCGGCAAATCCATCGTGCCTGATCGGGGTAGTTCTCATAAACTCCTTGAATGAGCTGGGTGATTGAGCTGAACGGCTCCGTGGGGTGACTGGGGTTGAAGTCAATTAAGGGATTTTCGTGTCGAACAGGATGGGTCGCATACAGGAGCGCTAAATCAACTCCAAGCGTCGCCGGGCTAGGGGTGAGAGCCGAGTAGGGCACGGTCAAAAATGAGATCGAGAAATCGGGATTGTTGAGGGAGGGGGCCCCGAAAGATTCCAAGAGGCCATTGATTCGTTCCAGGGAGCCCATCAGGTCTTTGTCATAGGGTATTTAGTACTTCGGATCAAGGGAAGTTTTGGGGGGAAGTTTTGGGGACGGAGCAGTAGTTTTCCTCAAAAAATCGTTGACTTGCAGGCGGGCTAGAAGGACTTATAGGAGAGTTTGGCTGTCTGTAACCTGGAGTCATCCGGAGGGTTGTTATGAAACTATCGTCCATCAAGTCAAAGTATCAGTCGAGTTTTCAGTGGAGTAGTAAAGCGAGTTTGCAAGGTTCGGTTCGTCTGGTGCGAGCGATTGCGCTGGCCTCTGGCGCAGGAATTGTGCCGGTGCTCGCGCAGGCTGGTTTTTTTACGATGCCTCATTATATCCCACAGGATCAATATACTTTGGGCCTAGAGCCAGAAGTCATGTTTGATCGGGGTGGGAGCTTTGGGATGAATTTGCGTTATACCCACGGGATGTCAGAATCCTCGAACCTCACTGGAATTTTGGGTACCGGTTCAGGGGCCAGAGGATTTCGCCTCGGTGGCGCAATGACCTTTGACGTTTTTCCGGATGCCGGAAAGCAGCCTGGCGTCGGCTTTGGTGGCCAGGCCTTGCTGGTGCAGCGATCGGCAGGCACGACGATGGAGATCACGGGTTTTGCGTATGCTCACAAAAATTTTACGGTAACCTCCGATTGGATTAAGGCAGCCGAACCTTTTGTTGCGATCCCTCTCGGCCTTGCGCTGGGTGGTGGACGATATCAAGCGATCACCTCTCTTTCGATGGGGTCGATTTTTGTTCACAATCCCCACTTGCGAAGCGTCCTTGAGTTGACCGTGGGCTTGATCTCGGCAGATACTGGAATCTCAGGAGGGATCTCTTATTACCCTTAAGGCCAGAAATCAGGCTGCCTCGCTCGCTCTCGGTGCTACTTTAGTTCTGACTGCTCTGAAATTGGCTGCCGCTTGGTTTTCTCATTCTGTGGGTGTTTTATCTGAGGGGATTCATTCGGGGTTAGACCTCGTTTCGGCGGCGATCTCGTTTTTTTCGGTTCGAGAAGCGGCTAAGCCGGCGGACGCAGATCATCCGTTTGGTCATGGTAAGATTGAAACCCTTTCGAGTTTGATCGAGTCGCTTCTTTTGGTGTTCGCCGCGGCGCTGATTTTTTTTGAGGGTGTAGATCATCTCCTTCACCCACAATCCGTGCGCTACCCGATATTAGCGGTAGCGGTGATGGTGGTATCGATCGGGTTGAGTTATTTTGTTTATTTACATAATTCCCGCGTTGCTGGGCAGACGGAGAGCACTGCGTTGCATGTCAATGCTCTTCATTTCTTGTCTGATGTGATCTCCTCGGTTGCCGTAATTTTGGGTTTGGTTTTGCTCCGTTTGACAGATTGGCTTTGGTTGGATTCTTTGATTGCTTTTTCGGTGGCCATCTATATTGTGTATGTATCTTTGATTCAAGTTCGCGGCGCGGTCTTAGAACTGACCGATACGAAGTTACCCGAGAATGAAGTTCAGCAAATTTGGGCGCTCCTAAGTGGGTTTCGGGCGCCATCCTTGGATATTCACGATTTGAGGACCCGAAAAAGTGGGGCTACTCGTCATATCGATTTTCATCTCGTGGTTTGTGGGCAAATGACTGTCGAGGATTCTCACTCCGTTTGTGATCAAATGGAGGCGAAGCTGTCTGGAATTTTTTATGAAACCTCGGTCAATATTCACGTTGAACCCTGCGAGAAGGAGAAAATCCAGTGCCACGTTTCATGCCCGATCCTTTCGAAAAGGCCCAGCTGACTGAGTTAAGAAGCATCCAAGGGGTTTGTCTCGATATTGATGATACCCTTTCCACCGAGGGTAAGCTCGAGCCTGAGGCCTACCAGGCGCTTTGGCGACTCAAGGAAGCGGGTTTTTTCGTCGTTCCGATTACGGGACGCCCAGCCGGTTGGTGTGATTTAATTGCTCGATTTTGGCCCGTCGATGCGGTGATTGGAGAAAACGGGGCGTTTACGTTTTTTTTGAAGGGGGCCTCGTCGAGTCGGAAGGTCTCGCGGCAAAGGTTGGACACTCCCAAGGGGCATTCAGATTTTGAACTTCATGAGCGTTTGGGGCGGTTGAGATCAGAGATTCAAGCTCAATTTCCAAAGGCTCAAGTGGCTTCGGACCAAGCTTATCGGGAGTGGGATTTGGCGATCGATATTTGTGAGGATGTCGAGCCTTGGCATCCCGAGGCAGTTCAGAGGTTGCTCGATTTTTGTCGGGGCGCGGGCGCGCATGCGAAGCTCTCGAGTATTCACGTAAATATTTGGTTCGGGGATTACGATAAGAAAAAGGGCTTCGAGTTTTGGCTCAGCAGCGCTGAGGCGCAGGGAGCGCCTGCTGCCGATCGTTGGCTTTATGTCGGTGACTCACCTAATGATGAACCCTTGTTTGCAAGCTTTCAGCGCTCTGTGGGAGTTGCGAATGTAAAAAAATATTTGGACCAGCTTCAGGCCCGTCCGACCTGGATCACTTCGCAGGCTTGTGGCGGCGGCTTTGTTGAAATGACGGATCGGTTGATTCAATCCCGACAGTCTTAGGGGGCTAACCGTTTCATGTTCCAGGCGGTTCCCACTCTCTCGTAACAGATACGGTCATGGAGACGATGGGCCCCTTCCATCCAAAACTCAAAGCGGTGGGGAACGAGGCAGAATCCACCCCAGTGAATGGGCCTCGGGATCGGTTGTTCGGCGAATTTCCTTTCGAGTTCGAAAAATCGCTTTTCTAACTCGTCTCGACTTGCGACCTCTTGGCTTTGTGCGGAGCTTAGCGCGCTGATACAACTCCCACGCGGACGCGAATTCCAGTATTCATTCGATTCCGCTTCAGTCGTTTTTTCTATGGTTCCTTCGACTCGGACCTGGCGATCGAAAATTGACCAGTAAAACACGAGTGCCGCTCTAGGGTTCTGCAGAAGTTCCTGGCCTTTTCTGCTTTCGTAGTTCGTGAAGAAGCGGAGTCCACGAGTGTTCAGTCCTTTAAAAAGGACCATTCGTGCTGAAGGAAAACCATCAGGAGTACAGGTAGCGAGCGTCATCGCGTCCGGGTATTTGAGCTTCTGAGAAACTGCCTCTTGATACCAGAGTTGAAATTGCTCAAACGGATGAGGATGAAAATTCATGGTGTGTTCCAATTCTCGGAAGGGTTGTGCATAAAGTCTTCCAGGTCTTGCGGTAGTGGGGCAGAAAACTGCATCGTTTTGCCGGTGAGTGGGTGGACAAATCGAATCCAGGACGCATGAAGGGCGTGTCGGGGGAGTAAAAGTTGCGCCTCCGCCTCAGGAGTGAGGTGTTGTCTTTCGTAAAAGCGCAGAGCTTCGCGCTCTGGGAGTCCGTAGAGCTTGTCTCCGACAATGGGGTGGCCCACGGCATCGAGATGGACGCGAATTTGGTGTTGACGCCCCGTTTTTGGAAAACACTCGACCAGGGAGTAAATGCCATTATTCTGGATGCGCTTAAAACTGGTAAATGCCGATTGTCCCCCCTTATTTTCTGGGAGAATGCCCATTTTGAGATCAATGAGCGAGTCCGGGGCTTTGCCCATTGCTAAGGCCACTTCAAATTGTTCAGGGCAGACCCCTTTGACGATGGCAAGATAGCGCTTTTGCGTCGTTCTTTCGGCGAATTGCCGGGTGATGTGAGCGCAGATGTCCTTATCTTTGGCGAGTACTAATACGCCGCTAGTTTCTTTATCAATTCGATGGGCTAGAAAAAATTCTCGCTCGATTTTGAGAGGAGTCTGGTGACCTTGGGTTTTTAGATGAACCAAAAGGGTATTAAAGAAGTATCGGCCCGCAGGATGAACCGGGAGATTCGCGGGTTTGTTGATGACAAAAAGACTCTGGTCTTCGAAGAGGATTTGATAATCGAACGAAACCGTTGGTTCGGGCTTTCGCTCGGTCAAAACGAGTACTTCATCTCCCGGTACAAGTTGGGCGCTCGGTTTTGTTCGCCCTAATTTGAGATGTGGGCTTTGTTCTCGTTTAATAGTGACCACTCCCGCGTCAATAGCGCGTTTCAGTTGCTCTCGGGATCGTTTCCGGTAGCGTTCTTTGAGGAACGCGTCCAGTCGAATGCCGTGCTGATTCGGGCCAACGGAGTGAGTGACTAAATACTGTTCAGAGGTTAGGCTATGAGTGACATTCATGGTTTTTAAAACTAATATCTTTGCTGCATCAAGAAAGTAATGACTTCTCTTGCGCAGGCTTGGCAATAGCCCAGCTTGGATTTCATATTCTCTACGGTTTGACGGGCGAGGATCCCGCCCTCAGATGAGGGATCTAAGCCGTCAGTATCATAGACTAAGAGCGCATCACTCATTTTTGCGAGCAGGGATTTCTGTGATGCGAAATAGTGTTTTTCGAGTTTCTTCCAAAAGTCCGGAAAAACCCTAGCATAGCTCATCGATTCTTTGGGGTGGTCGAGCGACCAAACGCCAATCTGAGAGATGATGCTTTTTCGGAAGGCGTCTTTTTCTTTCGATTCTTCTGGCGCCTCGACGATCTTCTCAAACTCTGCAATCAACGTAAAATCTGGGTCTTCCATTCTCCCGGTCATCGGATTTTTTATTTTTTCCTTTTTGAGGACCACGGAAATTTGGGTGACGTATTTTTTCAAAAAGTCTTCCCATTGAGCGGAGTCATAGATTCCAATTGAGTCTCTCACTTCTCGATCAATTCGAGAGATATATTCAGTTCGAACCAGTTGGATAAATTCGACAGCGTTATGATAGCCATCTTTGACGTCTTGTTTGAGAAAATCGTATTCGCTCGTTCGCTTGGTCAGCTCTTCAATCTCGCGAAGAACGGCGAGGGGAGAAAGGCAGGTAAACTCTGGATTTTGGGCAGCATCGAAAAGAACGGTCTTGAGCTCTCGGGCTGAAGCCCCCATTCTGCCTTCATAGTAAGGAACATTGGTATACTCATCCCGTAAGCGTCCGACGGAGGCGCGAAGTACTTTTCGTTCTTCGGGTGATAGGTTACCTGGAAGTTCGCCGTTATCGAGTATTTTGGCTTTATCCATGGGGCGCAGGGCTGCGATGAGACTGCTGACATTGGACGGAAAGTTAATGCTATTGGGCTTTTTGAGTCGGGTGAGGATCGCCCAGAGCGCCAGAGTCCAAGAGACGTGGGGAGTGACGTGTTTCTCTCCGGCGATTTGCTGGAGCTGACTTTCGTAGATTTCCTGTTCGTCGCTGGTTCGGAGCAAGTAGGGAACTCGGATGAGCTCGATGCGTGCCTTGAAGCTGGTGAAATCCGGAAACTCTTTGAATGCATCGAGTTGAATTTCATTTGCGGATCCGAGCAGGAGGGCGTCCAAGTAAGCAATCGTATTGCCGATATTAATAGCGCCCGTCTCGCAAGCGCTCAGCAAATATTTGAAGGAATCGACCGGGCGCTTCAAAAGATCACTGTATTCCACGAGTCCTCGGTTCCCATCAACTAGGTCACCGGTCAGGGTAAATAAGTTGAGGCTTTGCAGCGAAGGAGGGAGGGAGCCTAGGTTTTTATTAATAGAAAGCTGTTGATACTGAGCGTCGACATGGAGCTGAGGTTCGATTGTGACCAGTCCTTTGCGGTAACGTCGCGCAAAGTAGATTCGCTCTACTTGGATGTTCATCAGAATTTTTTTAAAATCACCACCGTTCGAAGTGATCAGGACATCGAAGATTTCCTTACATCGATGGCAGAGGTCCCCCTTAGAGAGATATTGGGGGAGGTGGTTCCACAGTTCCTCTGCTTGGGCTTTGCCTAAGAGCTGTTCGAGAAACGGCTTTCTTTGTTCTTGGGGGATAATTAAGAGCGGGTGATCCTTGAGGTCGCACGGGATGCGTGCGGCGATTTCTTCTTCTGGAATGCGCGCATAAGAGGTCAAGCTCTCGGGTGAGGCAGCATAGGTGTTAATCCCAATGTGGCCCTTGGTGTATCTTTCGAGAGGGAAGACCCAATTCAAAGTGTAGAGGGATCCCGAGGAGAGCTTCGAGTAACTCTCCAAGCCAGCCATGATGGAGTGAATCATGGAGCTCTTAGCGCTTCAGTTAGGACCGTGTAAAAGAATGAGCTTGTTGTTGATGCCTTGTCGAGCAAATGCTTTCAATGTCTTGTAGAGGTGGTTTTGGACGGATTCGTGCCCGACGACTTTTGGTGCAATGCCATCAATCGGAAAGTCAAACAGTTTAAATCGGGGGTGCTGATGTTCCCCATGATCCGAGGCGGCGACTGGAGTCTCGGTCCCAAAATGGTCCATCATATCGACGGCATACTGAGCAATGCCGCGGGTATGCAGTTTCGGATTTTCTTCGATAAGTCCGAGATACTCTTCGAAAGAAAGAATCCTGCGGTGGGTCTCGAAATCCTTCTTTACAGCTTGATCAATCGAACCTAAAATCTCACTGCTTGAAAATGAGGGACGTTCGTTTTTCATTTCACGACTTTACCACAAACTGGATTGGAATTTCATTCAAGAACGCAAAGCTTGGGTTTTGGTCGTTAGAAGTGGCCTCGGGATGCGCGTCGTCTCTTGTGTCGGGTGCGATGCCTTGTTTTTCCATTTGACGGAGCGCGGCCGAGTTCAATTCTCGGATGCGTAGGATCAACGAGGGGTTGGTTTTCTGGGTTCAGGGTTGCGCTCTTTTCCACGTATTGAACGAGGGCGTCTCGCACCAGGGTCCCCGAGTCTAATTGGATCCGATCAAACGGAATTTTCGACATCGGCCACTTCAAATCATCTCCGCCAAGGACTAAGAAGTCTAATGTTGCCAACGTGTAGAAAGCTCCCGGGTCGATTGGGTCGCCGTTTGATTTCCGCACCTCAATGAGACGGTTGGTCTCCCAGATTTCGAATTTACCATCGCCTGACAGGTCATCGATGGGGGCCTCGAGAGTCGGATCAATGAGCTTGAGGGTTAAGCCAGAGACCGACGCAAATCCGCGAGAACCGCTTTCGGCGACTCGGAGGATATTGAGGAGTTCTTTTCCGGTTACCCTTAACACCGCGATCGCATTATCAAATGGCATGGTGCGAAACAGGTCACCGTAGGTAATGGTGCCTGGCATGATAGGAGCTCGAATGCCTCCCGAGTTGATGAGTGCAAAGTCAGTGTGGACTTTTTTGCGGGCAGCATCAGCAATCAGGTTACCGAGGGGTGATTCTTTGGATCGCAGGTGTTCAATGGTGCGGGCGGCAAAGCCAACCGGCCTATTTTTAATTTGTTCGGCTTTTTTAATAACGGGTTCAATGAGTTTTTGGACAGGCTCTGATGGGAAAATGGGCTTTCCGTGAAATCGGGGCGTGACTAAAGGGCCTCGGCCATTTCTAGGGATGGGACGATCCCCGTTGCAGTCGTTCTGATTCTGGAACACTTGCGTACAGACGGGGACAGGGCCCTCAATTCTGGTTTCTTCAGGAATAACGCGATGCGTCAAAGTGTCATAACTCAGGTAAATGACATTCAAATATCGGCCGTAAGAACCGGCTTGAACCACTGGCACTCCGGCAATCCAATGGTGCACAATGGTGTGTGAATGGCCTGCAACTACCGCATCGACAGTGCCAGGAGGGAGGGACTCGAGGAGTTGAACCATCTCGTCTTGGCTATTGCAGCCCTCTTGAAGATCGGAGGGTTTCCGCATTTGGTAGGCCGCTGCATTCCTGCTGTTCGATGGGCAATCTAGGCCGACATGGGCAGTTAATAGAACGATGTGAGCGCCTTCTTTGCGCAGGGCTTCTGCCTCGCGCAATGTGGCCGTTTTTAGGTTTTCAAAACGCAGGGTTTGAACGTTACTGACTCGTGTCGTTTTAGGGGTATCCAGGGTAGATAAGCCCAAAACGCCGATTTTGAGATTTCCGGCAGATACCATGAGCTTTGGGAAAGTGTTCGGAAACTCTGAGCGTTTACCCGTCTTGGCATCGAGGATGTTAGCTGCCAGAAAAGGGTACTGAGCCTCTTGCATTCTTTCCTTGAGCGAGGCGAGTCCAAAATCAAACTCGTGGTTGCCGATTGCAGCAGCCGTCAGCTTTTGAAAATTAAAAAATTGAACGACCGACGATCCTCCAGAGGGATTACTTTCGAGCGTGCCTTGAAATTCGTCTCCGGCGTCAAGCCAGAGGAGATGATCTCCGAACTCGGATCTCAGAATATCGATATAGGTACTCAGGATCGCGGCACCCCCTGCTTCATAGGAAGTTGGTGTTCTCCCGTCGTCTGTTTTCATCTGAATGGGAGCGAGGTTACCGTGAAGGTCGTTTGTTCCGAGAATGGCGACGGTTTCCAACGAGCTAGGGGGGGATTGAATCCGGGTTGGGGCTTCCCAGCGCGTGGGTTCTTGACCTTCTGCAATAGGGTGACTTGTTTGGCATCCAAAAAGGAGAGTACTGGCGAGTACCCCCCAATAAGAGACTTTTTTGGTAAACATAAGACTCGTATCATCGCTTTTTTTCAGGGGAATTCAAATATTTTTCTAATCTTACCGTGGGATTTGTCGAACAGTTTTAGGACGAGTTGAATTTCTTGGAGATTGTAAGCTATGGCGCTGAACAAAGCGAAACAAGTTATTCCAGTATTAATCTTTTTCACAGGCTTGACCTTAATATTTGTGATTGGCATTGGGAAAATGCCCAAAAAAATGAGCCCGGATTTCGCGGAGTTTGCGGGTGCGTTGCAACGAAAAATTTCTTCTAATACCTCTGATAAACGCGCGATCTCGACTCAAAAAGCCGTGGGGGAGTCGGCCGTCAAAGTTCTGGACAAAAAAACGGGTCAGTTGACCGAACCCCCGACGAACTTGGTGACTGAGGATGACGCCGAGGATGAAGCGGCTTCGGTTGTGGAGCCAAGCCTCAAACAACCGGTCTTTGAGCCTTCTGTTCAGGATCGTCAAGTGCTGAGTCTTGCCCAAAAAAATGGGGTTTGTCAGTCTTTTGAGTTTCGTGGCGATGGTAGTGCGAAGGGGCGGGTCTCGAAGCAAGACTGGGCGCAGACCGTGAAGGCCTTTCATCAATCCAAGGAAATGATTTTGACTTGGTTAAGGAGTCGCACCGATGAGACGGCTAAAAAATCAGTCCCTTCGATGGAAAAATTAGTCCATGACTTAAAAATTGTTCAACCTGTGCATGCTGCCTTGGCAGAGCCAGACCTGGGCTGGCGTGGAATTGGTGTGAGAGTCGTTGATGATCGGGGTATGCCATTGTTGCTGATGGGGAGTGGTTTTTTTACTCTGATCAAGATTGACCCAAAACGGGCAGCCTTCGAGATGACTCGTTTAGTGGCTCAGACTCTAAATCCGTGCGAGTTAGCTCTCCACAAAATGCAGCAGTTTTGGTCCCCAGTGCTCAAATGTTTGGGTGATTCAGAAGAGAACGTCTGTACTCCAGAAAATGCCACAGAGAGCGCTTGGGGTGTTTCCTCGAGTTTGGCATCGTATTTGAGTGCGCCGGGCTGTCAGCTTCCTGCGCTTCTTGACTTAAAAAGGAAGGCTTGTCTTGAAACTGCCTTTGGACCTGCGCTCCGATTGGCGAATGCTGAGCCTCAAGTATCGAAAGTATCGAATAAAGAATTGATTTCGGTTCCAAAGAGGATGAAGAAATGAGGCTTCCAGATTCGTTGTTTTCAGTCGTAGTTTTGATGAGTCTTTTCATCGGCATGAGTGGTTGTTTTAGTTCATCTAAGAGTGGAATTGCTTTGGATGGGCGAGAAAATGAAGAGTCTGCTCCTCCATTCGTAGATCTTTTCATAGAATATCCAGGACCCAGTGACAAATGGGCAGGTCCGCCCAGTTTAACAGCTCATCTTGCTACGGGACCTGGACAATCCGGGAGCGTCAAAGTTTTGCATCCGAGTTTTGAGTCTTCGGACCCTCATTCAAGTGTGTCGGTTGAGCAGGCTCGCGAGCAGGTGGACCGGATGAATTCTGTGGTTAATCATGATCTGAAGACCGTTCCTGTGTGTACTTCGCCGGTGAGAGTGCGTCTGGTGAGAGCTGACGGGGCTCTGATTTCAAAGCAGGGTTGTCGCGGACAGTCAGGTTGGCCGAGAGTAGCGAGTGATTTAACTGCGCAGTGGATTTCTCTGAGCCTCGTTCAGCAGGATCAAGTTGGGCATAAGGATGACCCTTCAGGGAAAGAGAGTACGAGTCAGCCGGTGACCTTTACAGGGGTTACTGGAGCTCAAGTGCGACCGCCCGCTTCAGAAGTGCAACACAATTAATGGAGTGTCGTAAGAAGGTCCTTTACTCTTAGATTAATATGAGAATAGACTACCTTTGCAAACACCTGGATCAGCAAAAAACTGTTGGTCGGAGATGGTATCAGCATCTCCGACCCCCAGACCACTCAGGTTCCTTCGGTGGTTTTCATTGCAATGGACCTCAGCTCGCTCGATCAAGCAATCTGGATCGCCTGTTTGAGTTCGTTTAATTCTCAAATAGGCTGGCACCGAATTCTCAATTCAACATTCGATACCAAAAACTCCCTGGACTCAGAACCTCTTGTAGAGTCATGATTGCAGCTGAGTCGATCCTTCGCTCGCGCGTTAGCTCTTGTTAGCTCAATCACTGGGACAGTTCGAAATGCCATCCCGCAGAGAAGAAGCGCAATTAACGCTTTTTCCGGACCCGATGTTTTTGAGTACACCGGGTACCCTCCTCGAGTGATACAAGATCACATTCACTCGAGGCCAAGAGTAAGTAGATGATCGTCCACTTACCCCTTTCTCACTGGGAGACCCCTTCGAGTCTCTCAATCATTGCTTTCTATTGATTCAAGTTAAATGCCACTTTTGAGAGTCT
>CAINWE010000156.1 GCA_903854365.1 Oligoflexia bacterium | reverse complement strand
TTCGTGGGAGTCAGAGGTGGCGACCTCAGTCTCGTGTCGAAGTCTTTTAGCAGCGTGGGAAACCTGAGAAAAGTCGGATATGAATAGAAGTAGGAAAATCCACAGACTCGACCTCCCCATATTCGGCACTTGTAACTCGACTTCTGAATCCGGCTTTCGCACACGTCTGAAAATCAATCGGAGTTGATTTCTCATTACTTCCCTCGAAAAGCTTGTCAAATCGGTTTTTCATGGACGGCCCACTTCGCAAGCTTGATCAAGCCTACGAAAGATCTCCATCTTCATAATTTGCGCTAACCTGCCATTAAAGAGTAGGGGACGTCAAGAGGACTTGAATAAAACTTTTTGAGCGGAGAGTGTGCGCGCTGCTTCTTCAGCGGTGCATCGCTCTTCGGGTTGTACTCGTAGTAGGCAGCGTAGAACTGGAAGTAGGGTTCGATAGCGAGGAATATTGAGTAGGTCCAGAAGTGAATCAATGTCTCTCTGTTCGACGAGGAGAAAATCCTCTGGCTTGAGGGTTTTAACTGGTTTTGGATGATTTTTCAGGTGAATCCATCTGCGACTGTTGAGTTGATGACCCGTGACGATTTCAAGAAGCGAAACCCCCAGGGACCACTCGTCACTGGCTCGATCGGATTCAAAGTGAGACCATTCGGGATGCCATCGGTAAGGGAAGTCGGCTCGGATCCCTAGGCTTTGTTTGAGAGTATTCCACGCGATTTGAAGTTGGTTTGGGTCAGGTCGATGAGATCGAAGGTGAAATTTTTCGACGACCTCGGGCGCTAAATAGAGGTAAGTGGTCTTGATATGAGTTTCGGCATTGAGGACTTCTTCGAGGTGCGGTTGGTCTTTTTGGTAGGCGGTACCAAAATCACCTAGAAAAGCATGAAGTTGGTGAGTGGGATCTCGGTGCAGAAAAATATTTCCGGGCTTGATGTCACGGTGTACAAACCCGTGGCGATGCAGGAAGCTGAGGCCTTCGAGGAGTTGCGTAGTGAGAGCAAGTTGATCGGTTGGTTGCAGTGTTTTGTCTGTAGTGTAAGAATAGGCGTCGCCCCGATTACAAAACTGAGAGAGGAATAGAATATGGGTGAAATCTGCACTCAAGCTGGCTGTATAAAAGTGTAAGATACCCTGGGGAGGTTTGTCCTCGAGCTGAATGGCTTTTTGAAGGAGCTCGATCACCCTCATTTCGTTCTGTGCCGCTTCGAAGTTTTCCTGATCCTCCTCAGAGGGGGTGTCTGGGATTCTGGATAAAGCGTACTCCCTTTTTTTGGGATCATTTGCAAGGCGAACTCGATGGATCGTTTTAAACGAACCAGTCCATGCGGTGCGGGGCTCTAGGTTGATGAAGACTCTTTCTGGTTCAAAGATAAATCTGGTCTGAGCTATATTCTGGAGTTGATTGAACTCCGCCTTCCAAGTGGGCTGAGGGATCCTCTGTTCGACATCATAAAGTTGTGTGAGGAAGGGCGTGACCGTCTCGGGCTGCACTCCTATCGGATTGGATCCACTCCATTGACTTAGGTTTTGATCAATTTCGACTGCGGATACCTGAGTCGCTTGAGCTAATCTACGAAGCATGCGGAGGTATTCCGCATCCATCGGAATAAAAGCTCTGAGCCCCTGGTTTTTGAGCGAGGCCCTCCGTTGAAGCGGGCTGGTGGGGGCGGAGTACCCAGCGAAGGAGAAAGGCAGTAAAAAGAGAAGAAGGGGAATGCTTAGCGATATTCTTAGCCAGAAGATGCTGGCTATCGCGCGAATCCGTCTCGATTGTTTATGAGTGACGAGGTCCAAAATTCATCTCCTAAAATTGGGCCCAAGCTTCCATGAGGACTGAGGTGTCGTCAAGGTGGTTTTACGACGCCTGTGCCTGTGTAATGGCTATAGGCTCGGCCTTCCTTTCAGTGAGTTGATCAATGGCGTCCTCAGGACTGCAACGCTCTGCAGGGTTGACCCTCATCAAGCAGCGGATGACTGGGATGAGTTGAGGATAGACAAAGGGCTTGAGGAGGGGCTTTTGAAGAATGTCGAGGATTGGATCCACCTGAGTTTGTTCTACGTTCAGAAAGTCTTCAGCCTTTATATTTGCTGGATCCCGGGGATGAATCCAATGAAGGGCCGTAATTTTTTGGGCGGTCATGATTTCCAGAAGGGCTAAACCGAGCGACCAGCGGTCACTGGCACGATCGGTTTCAAAGTCGGACCATTCTGGATTCCATCTCAAGACAAGATCCTGTCGAAGTCCAAATTGCTTTTTCATTTGTGCCCATCTTTGCTGGAGTTCTTTCGGGTTTTTGCGAAAAGCGCGAAGATGAAACTTTTCCACGGATTCCGGTGGTAGGTAACGATAGGTAGTTTTGATGTAATCCTCTCGATTTAAGCTTTCTTCAAGACCTTTTTGTCCGTCGCGATAAGTTGTTCCAAAATCGGCAAGAACAGCGTGGATTTGAGAATCGGTGCTATTCAGCAAAATATTGAGAGGCTTGATATCTCGATGCGCGAATTTGTTTTGGTGAAGAAAACTTAATCCACCGAGGAGCTCTCTGGCGACTTCAAACTGCTCGGAAGGAGTCAGGGCTTGTGATACTGGCGCTGCATGCGCGTTGCCGAGGTTAAAAAAAGGAGCCAAAAAGAGGATATGGCCGGACTTCTGGTTGAATTGAACCGCATTAAAGTTCAAAATTCCGACGACTGGCTTTCCATAGGCTTGCATCGCCTTTCTCAGTTCTAGAATGATGGTCGCTTCGTTCATCGCAACTATGTATTGTTCGTCGTTCTTAGGGTCATTGCCTGGGGATATGCGGGAGAGAGCATATTGTGTTCTGCTGTCATCATTCGGACGAGTTACTCGGTAGACCTTTTTAAATGCGCCCGACCAAGCTCTGCCGTCTTTTTTTCCAAGGATGAGTCTGCCATCGGGGGCCGTTTTCATTTCTTTTGGGTCTTGTCGTACAAAGACTCCCATTTCATCGAAGATGAAGCGAGCTTTTGCTATGACTTGAATATTATTGAGTTCGATGGCCCAGTTTTCCTTCGGCTTTGCTTGTTCGAAAAGATAATAGTGCATGAGAAATTCCGTCATCGCATCTTGAGAAATTTGCA
>CAINWE010000155.1 GCA_903854365.1 Oligoflexia bacterium | reverse complement strand
TCGCTTCGACGGAGTGGTATTCAGTCTTCCCATCATGTATGCTGGCATCCGATTGTTCACCTGAACGGAGGTACTCGTGGTAGGCCTTTTAATGAATCTTTTTTTGATGCTTCGGCCTGTCGTGGCCTTCGTTATTATTTTGGTACCCCTGGTTGTCTTTCATGAATTCGGTCATTTTATTTTTGCGAAGCTTTTCGGTGTTAAAGCTGAGGTTTTTTCCGTTGGTTTTGGACCTAGACTTTGGTCCCGCCAATGGGGAGAAACTGAGTTTCGCGTATCCGCAATCCCGATGGGAGGCTACGTCAAGCTTCTTGGAGAGGATCGAGAGGCGGAGCTGGGCGCAGAAGAGCAGAAAAGGGCGCTTCATCATCAGAAACCGTGGAAACGGTTTTTTATTTTCTTCGGCGGTCCACTGTTCAACTTTCTGCTAGCGATCTTCATTTTTATGGTCATTTTTGTCATCGGCGAACCTCAAATGGCTAGTGTCGTCGGTCGAGTCATTCATGGGTCAGCAGCGGAGCGAGCCGGTTTTCGCAGTGGCGATCAGGTTTTGGAGGTGGATCACCAACCCGTTAAAAAGTTTGAAGAGATCGCTATTGCGATGAATGAGCATCCGGATCGCAAGTTAGAATTTAAGATTCGTCATGCCGGGTCGAGTGAGCCTGTTCTGATTACTGCGCAGACGACGAGTGAGATTGGGTTAGGGGCATACGGAGAATCTGCTCGGGTGGGAATGATTGAGGGTTTGATGCCCTTTTCGAGGTCGACTCAGGTTGGGATTTCTAATCCGAGCTCTCCAGCGGGCCGAGCAGGCCTAACGACTGGAGATCAGATTGTCCGCTATAATGGCCAACTGGTCAAAACCTGGGAAAGTCTCGAAGGTCTTTACGAGGCGTCTGCGGAGGGAAGTCCTATTCTCCTCGAGTTTGAAAATGGGAAGGGCGCTCAGGCTGCAAAACCGTTAAGTCGGTGGACTTTCGAGAAGCCCCAGCATGCCGTCGGTTTAGGGGCGGATCTGGGTTTGTTTTCATCCGAACTTTTTGTAGAAAAGGTGGTTTCGAAATCGCCCGCAGAGCAAATGGGTTTGAAAGCGGGAGATCGCTTGATCTGGGTGGGGGAGAGTGAGCCTCAGAGTTTTTACCAACTTCGCGAGAACGTGCAAAAATCAGGTGAGAAGGATGGGAAGATCTCTCTGAGGTGGGAGCGCGCTGGTCAGGTGTTGACCGCTTTGGGCGCACCTACTGCAACTGCTACTCGGGACGTCTCCTTAAATAAGAAAACCCAATACACGATCGGGATTATGCCAATGTTAGCTCTTGCGGAGCCACCTACGGTGATTGAGCGCGTGTTGAACCCGATTCAGCTCGTCGCTCGGGCGACAGAGCGGATGTTTAGCTTAACGTGGAAGAATATCGTTTCCTTGCGAAAAATGGCCTTTGGCGAAGTCTCTGTCGGGCAATTAGGTGGGCCTTTGACCATCGGCAAGATTGCGGGTGAGTCGATGGCTCGGGGTCTCATCGTGTTTTTAACGAACATGTCCATTTTTTCGATTGGACTCGGTGTTCTGAATATTCTGCCGGTTCCCGTGTTGGATGGAGGTCATCTCATGCTTTTAGGGGTCGAGATGCTGAGGGGTAAGCCCCTTTCGGCGCGCCAGCTCGAATGGCTCCAGGGAATGGGATTAGTGTTCATTTTGATTCTGATGGGCATTGCCTTCCATAATGATATCGCTCGGCTGATCTATTCATGAAGATTTTAGCTTGGGACACTTCATCTAAGGCGGGATGCGTCGTTGCAGTGGATTGGAGTGATGGCGACTCGTTGGGTGCCGGCCTGTCGCAGATTCGATTGGTAGCGGAGTTTGCTCTGAATGTGGAGGCGACCCATTCTGAGAGACTGCTGTGGGCGATTCATCAAGTGCTAGTTTCTGCTCGTTGGACTCTGGACGATGTGGATGGTTTTGCGGTTGGGACAGGGCCGGGGAGTTTTACGGGCCTTAGAATTGGGGTGACGACCGCCCGAACTTTGGCCCATACTGCGGGAAAGCCGCTCGCGCAGTTTTCGAGTCTAGCAGCCCTTGCTAGACCAGTTGCCCGGTATTTTTCTGCAGGTTCGGAAAAGGTTTTGGTGATTGCGGCTACCGACGCTTGTAAGGGAGAGCTATTTGCTCTTTGGGGAGAGGCGGGCGAGGCACAGAGGTGTGTTGTGCGCCGAAATGGGGTTGATTGTTTACTTTGGTCTCCCGAAGTTTGCGAGGAGGTCCTAACTCCGGATCAACTGCTTGAGAAGTTGATGCCGAGGCTGGATGGTGTCGATTCAAAGGTGGGGTGGGCGGTGGTCGGTGAGGGTGTGGGGCGGTATCCAGCTCTGTGGGATCGACTCCCTCAAAATCAAAAGCGTATTTTCCCGTTTCCGTGTGCAAATCAAGTCGAGGGGAGAGTACTCGGGGCAATGGCCTATGAGGCCTTCCAGCTTCAGAAAACCTGGGCCGCACTCGAAGTTTATCCACGCTATTTGCGTGCATCCGATGCCGAACTCAAGCTGAGAGCGCGTTTAGCTGCGCAGTAGAGAGGGTCTTCTCGATAGGTCAATTTGCTTCGGACTTTGTCGATTTTTAAGGTATACTCGATGCCATGAAGAAAATCTATCTGGTGCCTAATTTCGTGACGACGGCAAATATGTTTTCTGGATTTTGTTCAATTGTAGCGTCTACCCATAAGGAGTTCGATACGGCCTGTTGGGCGATCGTTGCAGCCGGAGTCTTTGATATGCTCGATGGTCGTATTGCTCGGCTGGCTAAGGCTACGAGTCAATTTGGCTTGGAGTACGATAGTCTCTCTGATTTGTTGTCGTTTGGTGTGGCTCCGGCCATTTTGCTTTATCAGTGGGCCTTGCAACCTTATGAGCGCCTTGGCTGGCTCGCAGCCTTTCTGTATTTAACTTGCGGCGCACTTCGCTTGGCTCGGTTTAACGTGAACACCGACAGTCAGCCGAAGGGATATTTTCAGGGTTTACCCATTCCGATGGCAGCCGGCATGGTTTCCACCTTTGTCTTGTTTAGTCACGAGATTGGCTGGGAGGGGGCGTCTCAGAGTCCTGTGGTTTTGGTGCTCACGTTTTTATTAGCAGGCTTAATGGTCAGCACGATCCCATTTCCTTCTTTCAAAGAGTTTCACTGGCGTTCTAAAGCGACTTTTGGCTACTTGATGATGGGCGTGATTCTGATGATTTTTATTGCGATTCGGCCAGAAATCACGCTTTTTGTTAGTCTGAGTAATTTCATTGGCTTGAGTTTACTTCGATTTTTGGCTCGACTCTTGACTCAATATCGTGCAAAGGGTGCTTTGTCTGCAAATGCAGGATTGAAGGAAGGAAGTTGAAGCACTCATTATGATGCCTGGACTGAGAATTGCCATTGTTGGAGCAACGGGAGCTGTAGGCCAACAGCTTTTAAAAATTTTGGAAGAGAGAAATTTTCCTGCAAAAAGTTTAAAGCTTTTTGCCTCTGCACGTTCAATTGGCAAGATCCTCTCCTGGAGGGGTGAAAGTTACTCTTGCCAAGGGCTTGAAAGAAATTGTTTCTCCGAAACTGACTTGGTTTTCTTTGATGCATCGGATGCGGTGTCGAAAGAGTGGGTGCCTCAGGCCGCCGAGGCGGGGGCATGGGTAGTAGATAACTCCGCCGCGTTTCGAATGGAAAAGGATATTTTGCTCGTCGTGCCTGAAGTCAATGGTGCGGAGCTCGAGCGGCATCTTCATGCCGATGGAAAGAGCGGTTTGTCTGCGCGCCATCGAATTATTGCTGGGCCTAATTGTTCCACCGTGCAGATGGTCGTTGCTTTGAAGCCGATCCTCGATCACTGGGGATTGAAGCGGGTGGTGGTTTCAACATATCAAAGTACGAGTGGCGCTGGCGCCGCGGCGATGGATGAGTTGAAAGATCAGACGCAACGGTTTCTGTCGGGAAACGAAGTCCGTCCTCAGATTTTTAGTCATTCGATCGCCTTTAACTGTATTCCTCACATTGGTGGATTTAAACCGGATGG